>NZ_QTLZ01000039.1:0-20757 GCF_003635425.1 Parabacteroides sp. AF27-14 | reverse complement strand
TTCCCGAACAAGGAGGTGGAAGAAGGTTTCGTCAAATACCTACTTCCTTTCTATACGAGCATACAAGCCTCTAAGACCCCCTTCGAGATCAGACAGTTCGTACGGGAGATACGGTCTGGCAATTACGACGCCTTCTTCCACCGCCTCCAAAGCTTCTTCGCCGACACACCCTACGAGGTGATCGCCGGGCAAAAGCCGGAACGAGACACGGAGCTGCATTACCGGAACGTCCTCTTCATCGTCTTCAAGCTGGTCGGCCTGTACACGCAAGTGGAGTACCATACCTCGAACGGGCGTATAGACCTCGTCTTGCAAACCGATCGCTATGTATATATCATGGAGTTCAAGCTCAACGGAACCGCCGAGGAGGCCCTGCGGCAAATCGAGGAGAAAGGCTACGCCCTACCCTTCGCCGGAGACAATCGGGAGGTCTTCAAGATCGGCGTGAACTTCTCTGCCGAGACCCGCAATATCGAGAAGTGGCTGGTTGGGTGAAAAAGTCATGTTTTTATCCAGATATACTTACTTTGCCGATACAGTATATATCCTATGCCCGGAGAAGATATACTTCAAGTGGCATCGAAGTATATCTTCTCCCCAAAAAGGCTTCTCAAGTGAATAACTAATCATTTCCCAACTCGTAAGCTTACGGCTACCCCTACTCGTAAGTTATTCACTTGACAAGCCGTAAGCTATTCATTTGACAAGCCATAAGCTGAAGGTTTGTATCTAGCGCAACAACCTGTTATTCAATACATTTACGACAGAGATAAAAACCGTTCAAAAAAGTCGGACTCTCCAGCCGAAATATCCTCGCCTTTTTGTATTATCTTTATCGCCAACAAATAATACGCAGATGAAGAAAAACATTGTTTTCCTGTTAATTCTAATACCTATTATATGGATCTCTTGCGACGGAATGGGCCATCAAACCATAGATTTCCGAAAAATAGAGAACCTTATGCCCCAACATCCGGATAGCGCCTTAATGCTCCTTGAACAAATAGAGAACAAAGAAAACCTATCCCGAAAAGATAAGGCACATTATTATTTGCTGTTAACAGAAGCACAAGACAAGACTTTTGTTAAGTATGAAACCGACTCGCTGATCACGATCGCAACGGATTATTATGAGGAAACAGACGATCTGGAACGAAAAGCGAAAGCTTGGTATTACAAAGGACTGATAAATAATGACCTCGATCAACCAATGAAAGCACAAGAATGTTTTTTAAAGGCTTTGCGAGATGAAAAGCAAGTGAAAGACTATGCATTGCTAGGACGAATCAATAATCAGATAGGGATGCTCTACACTTATCAACATGTATATGAAAGAGCAATTCCTTATTTGAAACAAGCCAATAATTGTTTCGAAATGATTCGTGATACGATAGGACAGGCCTACGTGTTAAGAGACCTAGGAAGAGCATATACCGTAACTCAACAACTCATCGATGCAATAGAGGTTTACCGTGAGGCATTACCTTATGCCCCTGCTATGGGTAACGGAACTATTCCCAATGAATTAGCCAATATTTATTTAGAAAAGGGAGAGTATGAGGTCGCCGCAAAATATATAGATCAGGCCTTACGGCTTTTTCGAACAGAGGAGTCACGTTTTCCGACCCATTTGGTGCTAGGCAAATACTATTTAGAGACAGCGCAAATCGATTCCTCGGAATATTATCTGCAAAAGGCATTAAGCAGCCCTTCTTTACAAACTCATGCGGGAGCATTGAAATATCTGTCATATGTAAAAGAAAAACAATCCGCATGGATAGAGAGTATCACTTTAAATAAAAGATATGAAGCGTGCAGAGACTCTATCGATAGAATCGTGGAAACAGAGTCAATCCGGAGAATGGATTATTTTTACAACTATCAGAAAATTCAAGAAGCACTATACCAGTCTCAAATAAAAGTAATGAAAAAAGATAAGGAACGCTATCTGTATGCTTTGATTATCTGTGCATGTGTTTTTATAAGCTTAGGGATTTATTCTTATTGGCGAAGAAGAGAGAAAGAAATAAAAAACCAAAAAGAGATATTGGAGCAGACTATCGAGAAACAACGTCAAAACAATCTCCGGATAAAAGAAGAAAACAGACAACAGATTGAGAAATTGCAAGAACAACTAATAGCCATGGAAAAAGAGCGACAAGAAGGATGGGAAGGTCAACAGCTCTTGCAAGAGAAGAGAGTACTGGAAATTCATAATGAGAGTATAGATGCTGATGAAAAGAGGCAATCTTTACGGATTGCTCAAATGGAAGACTCTGATATTTATAAAAAAATCCATACGGAAGACTGTGTAAAACTAACCGATGATGAATGGAGAGCATTAGAAAAACTATTAGATCAAACCTTCAATAACTTTACGGCACGATTAAAGAAGAGCTATCCGAAGATCTCCTATAAGGAAATACAGGTTTGTTACTTGACAAAGATAAAACTTAGCTCTACAAAGATGACAAAGATATTGCGATACAATAGCTCGCCACTCCGTTCTCGTCTCTATAAAAAAATCTTTAAGAAAACTGGAAGCGTTCAGGATTTTAATTCGTTTATCGCTGGTTTTTAACTCTATACAAATCAGAACAGGTTCAGAACAAAAATATGTTCTGAACTTTGTTCTGGATTTCTTGCCTTACCTTCATTAAACTTTTTAAATTGCAAAAAATTTAAACCATAAGATATCATGAATAAGCATTTGTTGACCTTATTAATTATCTGCTTAGGTATATTTTTACCTCAAGTAGTATTGGGAGATACCGTTCCAACCGAAGGAACATGGGGTAAAGAAAGATATCGTTCGATAATCCCCAATCCTCCAACGGTATCAATCGACGGAAATTTATTGAGCATACATTTTATAGATGCTCTGGATGATTTGACTGTCCAAGTTGTAAATGAGCAAGGAGCTATCCTATATAACGAAGTAGTCTCCGGCGAAGCAGGTGAATGTGTATCCATCTCTTTAGATCAGGCTGGCACAGGATGCTTTTATCTAGTGTTAGAACATCGCCTAGGGCAGCTTACGGGAGATTTCATCATACAAAATAATTAGGTATTATTCTTTATCATATGCAAGCTTCAGGATTAAACAGTATTATATAGTTGATCCATCACTATTGTGATAATCACTGTACAGTGCCCCCAATGATACGTTTTTCCTGGATGCTTGCATTGAATTATGTTATTAGGAACTCTAAGTGTAACCTTACAGAAATACTAAGTTTGTCATTAATCAAGAACTAATACATATTATGATAATCTACGACCCCAAAATAGCGATTCTCCTTATAGCCTTTAATCGATCAAATATAAAGCAAGTATTTGATCGTATCAAAGTGGTGAAACCAAGAAGACTATATATAGCAGTAGATGAATCAACTAATGACACACAGTGTAAAATATGTAAGGAAACAACGTCCATTGTTTCCCACATTGATTGGGAATGCCAAGTATTTAAACTATATCAGGAAAAAAATCAAGGATACGACAAACACTGTTTTCATTCGATTTCTTGGTTCTTCGAGCAAGAGCCCGAAGGAATCATACTAGAAGATGACTGTGTACCCTCTCTTTCATTCTTTGGTTTTTGTACGACATTACTAAAAAAATTCAGAAACGACGAACGCATCGGACATATATCCGGAAGTAATTATCAATTCGGTAAAAACAGGGGAGACGGAACTTACTATTATTCTAACCTAACCCACGTATCCGGATGGGCTGGTTGGAGACGAGTTTGGCAAGAGCACTGCCTTAACGAAAACAAGTACGATCTTTTTAACCAACTGGATTACTTATCAAATTTACCTTCTCACGCTCCATTCCAATATCGCTGGAACAGGCTCTTCAATATAGCAAATCACAGTAATGAACATTTTTGGGAGGTAAAATACGCATACACGAACCTTATCAATAATCGATTATCGATCATTCCAAACAAAAATTTAATAACAAAGATCGCATATTATGACAAAATGCCCCATGCTATAAAAAATCATCCATTTACCAACATCAAAAACGAGGAAATCGACCATATTGTTCATCCATCTTTCATCTGTCCGGACATAGAAGCCGATTTATATTCACAAACCAAAGAATATAATACATCTTTCGAGGAACTGTATATGCCTAAAGAATACTTTTACTTAAAAGAGCACTTTGTCGCCGCAATCCGAAATAATCATATACATCCTAAAATTCCACAGATCATTCATCAGATCTATGAGGATTTAGCGGGACCACCTCCTTCTTTAGTCGAGATCTCCCAATCATGGAAAGAGCTAAATCCCGATTGGAAGTATCGGTTTTGGAATAAAAATGATATTGAGACATTTTTGAAAACCTATTATCCGGAATTTATTCCGGCCTATAATGCTTTTTCACATAATGTACAACGCTGGGACGCAATCCGGTATTTAATACTTTATAAGTTTGGTGGTCTATATGTAGACATGGATTATGAATGTACGGAAAATATCACCCCTATATTATGTAATACAGAATGTGCCATGGGATTGGAACCGGAAGCTCACGCTGTCCGTATCCATGTACCTTACATTGTTGGAAATGCTTTTATGGCAACAGTTCCGGAGCATCCTTATTTCAAAGAGTTGATCGATGCAGTTTTTTATGATAACACAAAAGCCGGAACATACACTGATTCAGTAGAATTAATACTTAACACCACAGGCCCATTTCTAACAACTCGGATATATGATAATAGTAAATATCAGGAACGGATTACGTTAATTCCGGCAGAACTCATCGCTCCTATAACTCATTCAGATATAAGAAAAATCATGAAAGAGGAAACATCTATGACTATTGAGAGCAAAGTTGAAAAATCATTTGCGATACATTATTTCTTCGGCAGTTGGCACGAGTAAACTAAAGAATTAACCTAAAAATAATATGATTATGAATACCTTTGAAGATTTTTTTCCCAAATATGCCGGGAAAATAACAGATACCACTAATGATCAAGAGTCTGCATTTATTCAATATTGTAAAGTGTTTTCTTCACTTACCACTGATAGCTTTTATGTATTTGACGTGGTCCAAAAGCGATTTTGCTATATTAAACCTGATAACCTTTTCTTATGCGATCATTCCACGGAAGAGGCAATGAAGCTTGGCTATGATTTCTATAAACAAATAATCCATCCTGATGACTTGCCTTTATGGACAAACATACTTAAGATCATTCCTCAATACCTAAATGACCGAAAAGATAAATGGAATGAAATAGATTATTTTTCTTGTACCCTTCGTTTGCTTCGCAAATATTCTTTTTCATCACGCTTCCTATCACAAATGGTATATCAACGGATGAAACCTATTTGTCTAAATAACCAATTGCGCTACTTTATTTGTATTGTAGGAAGCTCAACCTACAAAGAGACTGGAAATTTATTATTGCATAACAAAAACATATTAATATACAAAGAGTATAATTTTATCACTAGACGCTGGAAACAACAAACAAGAGAACTGCTTACAGAACGAGAGAAAGCGATACTTATGCTTGCCAAACAAGGTAAAAATACGGTAGAGATAGCTAATGATTTATACAAAGGTCAAAATACTATACGTAATCAGATAAAATCTTTATTTAATAAATTAAAAGCACATTCCATACAGGAGGCTATTGAATTTTGCGACTATTATCACCTATTAAACATTAAAATAAATAAATAAAATCAATCTGCATTATTATGATTCCAAAGATAATTCATCAGATTTGGGAGGGACGTACCGAATATTTGGGGGACGCATATAAATTGTTAGGTGAAACTTGGAAAGAGCATCATCCTGACTGGAAATATGAGTTTTGGGATGAAAGCCGAATAGTTGATTTTATTTACGATTACTATCCAGAAATGATTGATATCTACTTTGGATATCAATATAATGTGCAACGTTGGCATGTAATACGCTACCTAATTCTTTATAAGATAGGAGGTTTGTATGTGGATTTTGACTATGAATGTTTAGAATCTTTCGATAGATATATATTGGATGGAAGTAAATGTCATTTTGCTTCGGAACCAGAAGGACATTATCGCTTTTGTAATAAAGTCCCCTATATTAATAATGCATTGATCATTACACCTCCAAATCATCCATTTTTTATCAATATTATTGTGCATCTTCAAACCACACCAATATTCTATACAGGAAATAAATATCAAGATGTGTTAAATACTACAGGGGCGTCAATGTTAACCAACCTCTATGAAAATTATCATAATAAAGATACAGTTGATATTTTGCCAGCAGAACTAGTATCTCCTTTCTCAAGAGAAGAGGTGAAAAATTATATTCATGGTAAAGCAGATGAAAAGATATTGGAAAAAAAACTACAAAATGCTATTGCTATCCATTATTTTTTAGGTTCATGGCTAATAAAAAATAACGATTATTTACCACAAAAAAATAGATTATCCTATATGCCTATCTCTGAACTGTATCAAATTTTCAAAGAATATCCAGTCATTTGTACAGATAGCCAGATGAGTTTGCCTAATTCTCTTTTTTTCGCTGTAAAAACCTATTCTTACGATGGCAATAAATTTGCACAAAAGGCATTAGATGCGGGATGCCGTTATGCAGTTGTCGATAACCCCATGGTAATAACTAACAATCTCTATATATTAGTAGATGATGTTCTGCAAACATTGGAGCAATTAGCAAAAATTCACCACAAAATTTTAAAAACGCCAGTCATAGGTATTACAGGTACATGTGGTAAGACAACAACTAAAGATTTAATAACAGCCGTACTTTCTACCAAATACAATTTAGTATCTACAAAGGGAAGTGAAAATGCTTCTTTAGGTGCTTCTCTTACTTTGTTACGCTTAAAACCTGAGCATACAGTAGCTATTATTGAAATGGGTGCTTGTTGCCCTAGAATGATACGAGAACTAGCTCGAATTATCCAACCCTGTTATGGCATTATCACTAATGTGGGATTGGCCCATCTCAAAGGATTCGGCTCACTTGCAGGTGTGATACGTTCCAAAGGTGAGCTTTATGATTATTTACGCCAATTTGGTGGTAAAATATTTATCCATAAGGAAAATACACATCTTCAGTCCATAGCCAGAGGTTTAGAGCAAATTTCTTATGGTGAAAGTAAAGATGCTTTTGTTTCCGGTCGAATGATAAGTTCAGAACCGTGTCTCTGTTTTAATTGGGAAAATGCCGGAGTTGGGTATACCATATCAACACACATGGCAGGTAACTACAATCTGTGGAACGCATTAGCTGCAATTGCTGTTGGACTTCATTTTGATATTCCTTGTTCAGAAATTAATCGTGTGATTAGCGACTATATCCCCACTAATCATCGTTCACAGTTGAAAAAAACGTTACGTAATGAGCTAATAATTGATACCTTTAACGCAAATCCTTGTAGTATGCATGCTGCTTTGGCTAGCTTTTCCACACTGAAAGCGAAACCTAAGGCTGTAATTTTAGGAGACATGCTCGGATTAGGGATAAACAGTTTGCAGTACCATGCTGAAATAATAGAGGCACTTAATAGATATGGTTTTGAAAAAATCCTACTTTGTGGTGATCAGTTTACGGCAGTGAGCTCTATTTATCAGTGTTTCCTTGACGTTGAGGCATTATATCGGTATTTATCGACTAACCCACTCCAAGATTATGAAATTTTAATCAAAGGCTCTAATAGAATCCATCTAGAGACAATCATTCATTTACTATAATGTGTTATAATTAATATTAAATTATGATGGCCTGAAGCAATAAGCGCAAAATAGACTCAATTAGGCTAATTATCAAATAAACACACACACTTATATTTGTAATATATATTATTAATAATGAACTAATTTAATACGTAAGAAAATGAAAACATTAGGTAAACTTAAGTTAAATGAATTCAGAAAAGCCGAATTGGAAAAGCGTGAACTAAATGCTTTAAAAGGAGGTTGTCAATGCAAGTGTGCTTGTGCAGGCGTTTCTGGCTATGAAAACACTGGAGGAGGTTCGAATGGTGCTGGTGCTGCATATTGACATTATGTGGAAAAAACGCATGCTTAGTTTGTAGTAGTATTGTACAGATTTTATAACATGTGTCTCCCAGTAAACAACTTCTTGCTTATTGGGAGATATGATTAACTAATCTATTATGTTTAAGACACTCATTCACACTTCAGAAAATGATAATTTATATATCTATAATCATCAATCTAAATTATCGATATTAGTACATCCTGATTTCAGAAAAGCTTATGAAGGATCAGCAGATGCAGATCCGTATTATATTAAAAAATATGAATATCTGAAAAAACATAATTTTTTCTCCACAGTAGACCCTGTTAATTTTGGCAAAATAGATGAGTCTGTAATAAAAAACAATATAGCGCAAGTTCCACAAATTGTATTTGAAACGACAGACTTTTGCAATTTGAATTGTTCGTATTGCGTATTTGGCGATTTTTATGAAGAGTTTGACGTAAGGAATCAAAAAATGATCAATATTGATCATGCAATTATTTTGCTGAAATACATTTTTGAACTTAAGCATAAAAGTAAAAAAAACCAATTATACATCAGCTTTCATGGAGGAGAACCTCTTTTTAATGGAGATTTTATCAAACAGATCGTTGATGTCGTTAATCAATTGAAATCAGGGAAAGAAATTGAAATTGTATACACAATGACTACAAATGCCACATTGCTACATAAATATTTGCATTTTTTAGTTGAAAACAACTTTCAATTGCTTATAAGTTTAGATGGGAATAAATCAAATCATAGCTATCGAATTTTTAGAAAAAGCAAGGAAAATTCTTTCGAAAAAGTAATCGTAAATATAGATAATCTTCAGAATAAATACCCTAAATATTTTACCGACAATGTAAATTTTAATGCCGTCTTGCATGACAGAAATTCAGTAAATGATATATATGAATTTATTTATTCAAGATATCATAAAATTCCAAGAATTTCTGAATTAGCACCTAATGACGTAAATCCAAGTAAAAAAGAATTTTTTAATGAAATATTTCACAGTTATAGAAGAAGTGAGTCTGAATACATAAAGGACGATTCAAATCTATTACCTCACGAAGAATTATTACAATATAAAGAATTAACTTCTTTTTTAAAGAATTATTCAATTAATTATTATATTTCAAATATAACAGATTTGTTATCTAAAGAGAAAAAATATCTACCAACAAGTACTTGCCTGCCATTTTGGAAAAAATTGATGTTAACTACAAGTAGCAAATTAGCTCTATGTGAAAAAGTTAACTATCATAAGTTAACCGTAGGGGAAGTAAATGAATCTGTAAAAATTGATATACCTAAAATTACGCAATTATATAATTTTTATTATGATCATGTTAAAGAAAAATGTCAGCATTGCTACATCAACAAATCCTGTGATGTTTGTTTATTTCTCATGAAGAATAATAATCTAGATAAGTTAGATACAGAGGAGTTCGTTTGCGATAGTTTTCACGATTTAAATACTTTTGTTCAAAAATTACACCGAATTTTCTCATTTCTTGAAAAACACCCAGAAGATAACTCCTCAATAATAGAAAATATAGTAATCATATGATAACAAAAAAAGAGACAACTAATTACTGGTTTAAAATAGAACCATATGTGCACATTAGCATTGTTAATAGCAATGTATTACTGTATAATACTTTTGATGGATCATTTATTGAATCAAAAGATATTGAAATTGTTAAACTATTAAAAGAAACGCTTCTAAAAGAAAATTGCGGTGTTGTTTTGTTAACTGCTGAAAGATATAATCTAGACAATATAAGAAAATTCATCATGGAGCTTAGGGCGAAATATATGGGTGATATAATTGATATTGAATTATCTAAATCAAAACCCGTTCAAATAATGCCTTTTACTAGTTTATTAAATATTCAAGAGTTGTTTAAAAAACAAAATTTTCCAACAGGTAAAAAGATTTTAGAATATCTATCTGAAATTAGTATTTACGTGGATTACAATACTAATATAATGGACTTAAATTCTTTTCTAAAGTCATTGCCAAACATTTCAACTGTTAATATTATTGGAAATTTAAAAGATGTTGCGAATTATAAAGAGCTATTACTTGTTTTAGATCAATTTCCTTCATTAAAAAAAATAACATGTAACTATTCAAATGTTATATCTTTGCAGCCAGAATTTGTAAATAATTTTTCATACTCAATATTAATAAATTACCCAATAGATATATCAAAATGGAATTATTCAAGGCGATTATTACTTAATCAATCAATACCTTTTGAATGTATTTTTGAAGTAACATCTATGGATAATTATTCGCAAATAAATAAATTTATAGAGGAATTTGGAATTGAAAAACACCAATTAAAACCAGTATATACGGGAGATAACATAGATTTTTTTAAGGAAAATGTTTTTCTAACAAAGGATGATATTTTATCCACACCACTTTCCATTAGTGATTTTTTTATAAATCAATCGATGAATATTTTTGATTTTGGGAAAATAGCCATTATGTCTAATGGTGATATTTATGCAAATGTAAACTATCCAATATTAGGAAATATACATACACATAGTATTTATGAGATCATATCTAAAGAATTAGAAGAAGGCAGATCGTGGCTTCGTATCCGTAATCAAGCGCCATGCAATACTTGTTTATACCAATGGTTCTGCCCCTCTCCATCTAATTATGAAATAGCCATTGGTCGTCCTAACCTTTGTCATGTAAAGTGACAATAATGGATCGTGATAATATGTTAATTAGAGAGTCGTAATAAGATAAACGAGTATATATGAAAAATATAAATTTAGTTATTATCCTGTTTCTATTGATTGGATGTAAAAAAAATGAACAACCAATTAATAACTTTATAACTGTAGATATTACAGCAAATTACCCTAAAAAGGAGATGATTCTTCAAGATTTTATGGATGTCGAATATATTCCGTTAGAAACAACAGATGAGTTTATTTGCCAAGGTTTTATTCAAGCTATTGGTAAGGATATGATAATTGCAAAAAACCGAAGCAATGATGGAAATATTTATATCTATAATCGGGAAGGAAAAGCTTTGAGAAAGATAAATAGGAAAGGACAGGGAGGGGAAGAGTATACGGATATTTTAAAAATCGTTTTAGATGAAGACAATAACGAAATATTTGTCAACGATATGTATGCAAAAAAAATACTTGTTTATGATTTAGAAGGGAATTTTAGACGAAGTCTTCCTCATAAAGGAGATTTTTTGTTTTTTGAAATGTTTAATTTTGACAGGGAAAATTTAATTTGCCATGATGCTTTTAATGATAATAATTCTCTGGCTTTTCATACTGGTCATTCATTCATGCTCGTTTCAAAGCAAGATGGTAGTATCACCAAAGAAATTCAAATACCATTTAAAGAGAAAAAATCAATAGTGATGAGGACTAAAGATGAAACAACTGGTATGACTTATGCCTACCTTCCTTCGTGTGTTTATCCGATAATTCCTTATTTTAATAATTATTTACTGATGGAACTTTCGGCCGATACATTGTATACATATTCACAAGACCATACTATGAAACCTGCTATAGTAAGGGTTCCATCTGTTCAATCTATGATGCCAGAAGTATTTCTTTTACCGAGTGTGCTCACCGACCGCTATTATTTCATGGGAACAGTCAAAAAAGAATATGGATTTCCGGGTATTGATTTGGTATATGACAAAAAGGAAAAAACTATATTTAAATATACCGTGTATAATAATGATTATTCAAGCAAAGAAGAGGTATATATGAAATCATTACCAGGCAATGAAGAAATCGCATCTATCTTGTACCTAGAGGCTCCCAAACTTGTTGAAGATCATGAAAGGGGAAGACTGAAAGGCCGGTTAAAAGAGATCGCCGCAAGTTTAGACGAAGAATCCAATCCGGTGATCATGCTGATAAAACATAAAAAATGAAACTATCGTAAATAGTTATGAATCCAAAGGCGATCTCTTCTAATACAACAATAGAGAAACAAATATCTCATATTGTTGGTACACTCCTACTTAACGGCACATTGACAGAAAGTCCCGGATTAGTACATGGCAAGATGGGAATTGCAATTTTCTTTTTCCATTATGCGCAATATACAAAAAACATGTTGTTTGCAGATTATGCCTTAGATCTGATTGGAGAAATACAGAATCAAATACATGTAAATAGCCCCGCAGATTATGAAAAAGGTATAGCAGGAATAGGCATAGGAATTGATTACCTAATCCGTAATAATTTTTTAATTGTAGAAGATGATATTTGTGAGGATTTTGATCAAAGGATGCTTCGTGCAGTTATGTACGATCCTTGGCTGGATTTCAGCCTGTATGACGGATTAGCTGGGTATGGTCGATATTGGATTTCGAGATTACGTTATCAGAAGCCATCCTCTCAAGCACGAGAATGTCTATGGCATATTGTTGAACTGATCAAAAATAAATTACCGGAGATTTCTCCGGAAGAACAAACAGATGTATATTGTTTCTTACTTGACTTACAAAAGATATTTGGTTATGAGGATTGTAAAGATCTCTTAGAACAATGTAGGGAATGGAGTTTGGAAGTATGCTTTCATCGTTTAGAAAATTCTATGATAGGTAACGTTGCGTGCAAAAGTATAAATAGCCAATATTTCCATAATACTAGTCAAAACGAAATTGATAATATCTTAAAACAACTTCCTGATCTAGATATGGAGAAACAGCCTGTTTCTATGGGGCTTCTTTCTGGTTATGCGGGTGAAGGATTGTTGCGATTGACCGCACTTAATTCAACGGATCTGTCATGGATGCAACTTTTATAATCTTTTATTAACCAAGAAAATGTCGTTAATATGAATCTATATATCTTTAATGAAACTCGTCGAGGAGCTGTTTTTGGTGTCGGGACATATATCCGAGAACTAACTTTTGCTCTACAAAATAGAAGTTTGCACATTTGTATAATAAATTTGCTATCTGACAAGCCATATATACAGATGGAGAAAATAGAGAACATTGAGCATTGGTATTTTCCCTCACCTATACCAGAGCAACGAACATCAGATAGCCAAAAACAAAGAGCGTTGTATTTTCGTAATGTTGTATATTTACTTCAATTACATATTAAGGACAAAAAGGATTTAGTGTTCCATTTGAATTATCATCAAAATGAGAGTCTTGTCAGCGAACTGAAAGAAGCTTTTGATTGTAAGATTATTTCTGTCGCACATTTTTCTGACTGGGGATTTACTGTTTTTGACAACCTGAATCGCCTACGTAATATTCTCAATGAAGAACATCCGGATAGTTTTAGTGAAAACGTAAAAAAATCGTTTGAAGAAGAAAGGGCGTACTATACCCAGGTGGATCATACAATTTGCTTGTCAAATTATATGAAAAAAATACTATGTCAGGATTATGGACTTGATTCAATGAAAGTTTCTGTTGTTCCTAATGGTTTGGGTGATGTAGTTGATATGTCGGTAGATAAAGAACTTTTACGTAAGAAATGGCACGTAGGACCTAAAGAGAAAATTATTCTTTTTGCCGGTCGGATTGACGAAATAAAGGGTGTGAGTTCTTTGATCAAAGCGTTCCATCTAGTCTTAGAAGCTTATCCTAATAGCCGTTTGCTAATAGCCGGTAATGGTGATTACACAAGAGCCTTTCAAGAAGCAAAAAATATTTACACTAAAATTACTTTCACTGGGCTATTGAAAAAGGAGGAGCTGTTTGAGATCTATCAATTGGCCGATGCCGGTGTTGTACCTTCTTTATTCGAACCATTTGGTTATGTCCCTGTCGAGATGATGATGCATGAATTGCCCATTATAGCGACCACTACATCCGGATTAAACGAGGTAGTAGATGAGTCTTGCGGATTGAAAGTACCATTAATAGTATCTCCTGATAATGTAGAGATCGACACCTCTTTATTAGCACAGAAGATCGTCTACCTATTACAGAGCCCGGAAGAAGCGAAACGACTCGGGAAGAACGGTCGCAAACGGTATTTGGAGAAATATTCCTCGGAGGTATTCGGGAAAAACATGATAGAATTTTATAAATCCTTATTCCAAGAATGCAAGTAATAAACAACTAGCCTGATACTATTATATGAATACGCCCAATCAAATCGACATATCGATCATTATCCCGATATATAACGTGGAAAAATATTTGACGGTTTGTATCGACTCGTTGATGAACCAAGGTGATCTACGTATGGAGATTATCTTGGTTAATGACGGCTCGACTGATTTGTCTGGGGAAATTGCTGATGAATACGCTAAAAAAGAGGAGCGTATCAAAGTGATTCATCAAGAGAATGGGGGAGCATCCGCAGCCCGCAACGTTGGTTTGGATATTGCCACGGGAGAGTACATCGCTTTTTTGGATAGTGATGACTGGATTAAAGATGAATCATTATCTCTTCTATATGATGAGGCGGTGAAACATCATGCCGATGTCGTGATGGGAAATATGTGGCTATGCCATCAAGACGGAAGTATGGATAAACCTTTTAAATGTATTTCCAACGGATCTATAAAAAAATTGCTTTCCGGTAAAGAAGGTTTCATAGAATTAGTCAAAACGTGTTTCTATTTGCCTACACCCGTCAGATACATATACAATAGGAAATATCTGCATAAAATGCAGGCTCGTTTTGAGGAAGGCATCATGCATGAGGATGAGTTATGGTGTCCCATCGTCCTTTGCCAAGCGGAGAGGATGGTTATCACCAACATTGAGTTTTATTATTACCGCCAGAACGAAGAATCGGTCATGCATACGACAAGCCTAGCCCGAAGGCTGAAATCATTATTTCAAGTTACTGAGGGATTGATTAAATTCTCTGATCAATTTGTTTCCTCTAAGACGAGCGTTGACTTGAGAAGCTGGTGGTATGTAAACATCCTCAGGCTTTATTCCATGGCCTTCACACTACTTCCCAACATAAAAGATTCCTCATACATAGTACACAAACATTATCTGGATCGATTTTGGAGGGATTGCGGGCAAATGATTCCGGAATCTATACAAAGATGCAGAAATTATTACTACAAGGCAGAAGCCGGGCTGAAAGAATATACGGATTGGCGTGTGTCCGATTGGGTAGCAGGCGTAGATTGCCAAATAAAGGCTGGTAAAAAAGTGATGCTCGTATTCAACACGATAAATGGGGAAGATCTACAGTTGAAAATAGAGGATATACCCGTTGATTGGGTGATAACCGCCGACAGGAAATATTTCCAACAGGCGACTATAGTCGTTTTTCACCTTCCCACATTGCATTATGAGCTAGAGAATGATCTGGATAAGTTGGAAGGACAAACATGGGTCAGCTGGCATCTGGAGTCCGAAAAGGATGATCCGGGAATCAACGACCCGGAAATAAGCGAACTATTCGATCTTTCGATAAGTGACCCACAAGATAGCGAGGGTGAACAACATCCATTGCTAAGACTGTGCCGAAATTATGTAAATAATGGATAGAATTCCATTCATCGCTATAAGTTTTGAGCAAAAAGAAGAGATCACGAGAAAAAATAACCTATTTTTGTAATTAGGCATAATTGAGCGAACGTATCGCCCTAAGTGTTTAACCTTAAATCGGAAGATTAATGAAATGGATAATCACAATACCAGCGATCCTCCTCTTTGCGTTAGCGGGATGTGGAAAAGATAAGCAATCGACAAATGAGCTTATCACAGTTGATGTTACGGCAAGTTACCCTAAGAAAGAACTGATTCTTCAAGATTTTATGGATGTCGAATATATTCCTTTGGAAACAAAGGACGATTTTATTTGCCAAGGTCTTGTCTTAGCAATCGGAAAGGATATTATTCTTGCCAGAAACCGAGTCAGAGATGGAGATATCTTTATCTATGACAGAAAAACGGGAAAAGGATTAAAAAAAATAAATAGAGAAGGGCAAGGTGGAGAAGAATATACGTTCATCCAAAGAATTGTGCTTGATGAAAAACAAAATGAAATATTTGTACTCGATCATTTTTCAAGGAAAATATCAGTATATGATTTAGATGGGGATTTTAAAAGAAGCCTTAAACGAGGTGATGAACTCTATTTCTTTCATTTATACAATTTCAACCAAACAAGTTTAATAACTAATAATTATTGGGTAACAGACAAGCCTGCTTTTACTATTATATCTAAACAGGATGGAACAACCAAACAAATCCAGATTCCATTTAAAGAAAAAATATCAATGGCTGTAAACTATTCTGATAAAGCAAAGGATATATATTACAACGTGATCCCTGATAACTATAATCCTATAATTCCCTATTTTGATTGTTGGGTACTTGTAGAACAATCATCCGATACAGTATATAAGTACCAATCAGACCATAAAATGATACCGATTATAGCAAGGACCCCATCCGTACAATCCATGAATCCGGAAGTATTCCTCTTCCTAGGGATTCTTACTAACCGCTATTATTTTATGGAAACGGTTAAAAAAGAATATAACTTCGAGACACATGAGGGATTTCCCACTACAGACTTATTATATGACAAACAAGAAAAGGCTATTTTTGAATATATTGTATATAACAACGATTATTCTGAGAAAAGAGCGGTGAATATGAAATCACTTCCTGTAGACGATAAAATCGCATCTTGGCAAAGTATCGAGGCTTCCCAGCTCATTGAGGATTATGAAAAAGGGAAGTTGAAGGGACGATTAAAAGAAATTGCCGCAAGTTTAGATGAAGAATCCAATCCGGTAATCATGTTAATAAAACACAAAAAACAAACCAATCCCTAATGGTTATGAATCCAATGGAGGCTGTCTCTTATAATACAAAAATTGAGAAACAATTATTTTTTTTGCCGGTCGGATTGACGAAATAAAGGGTGTGAGTTCTTTGATCAAAGCGTTCCATATGGTCTTAGAAGCTCATCCTAATAGTCGTTTGCTGATAGCCGGTAACGGTGATTATACAAGGGCCTTCCAAGAAGCAAAAAATATTTGACCACATGCATAGATTCCTTGATGTACCAAGGCGATCTGCACTTGGAGATTGTCTTGGTGGATGATGGCTCGACCGACTTATCCAGAAAGATCGCTGACGAATACGCTAAGAAAGAGGATCGTATCAAGGTGATTCATCAAGAGAACGAGGGAGCGTCCGCTGCCCATAACGCAGGTTTGGAGATTGCCCAAGGTGAGTATATCGCTTTTTTAGATAGCGAAGACTGGATAAGTTGGAAGGACAAACATGGGTCAGCTGGCATCTGGAGTTCGAAAAGGATGATTCGGGAATCAACGACCCAGAAATAAACGAACTATTCGACCTTTTGATAAGTGACCCACAAGATAGCAAGATAGCGAGAGGAAACAACATCCATTGCTAAGCCTTTGCCTAAATTATGTAAATAACGGATAGAATTCCATTCACCGCTATAAGTTTTGAGCAAAAAGAAGAGATATCGAGAAAAAATAACCTATTTTTGTAATTAGGCATGATTGAGCGAACGTATCGCCCTAAGTGTTTAACCTTAAATCGTAAAAATAATGAAATGGATAATCACAATTTCAGCGATCCTCCTCTTTGCGTTAGCGGGATGTGGAAAAGATAAACAATCAACAAATGAACTCATCACAGTTGATGTTACAAAGAATTATCCTGAAAAGGAATTGACACTACAGGATTTCATGGATGTGGAATACATCCCGTTGGAAACAAATGATGAGTTTGTTACCCAAGGCAAAGTAATGGCCATTGGTGCAGAAGTTATATTAATAACCAACTGGGCCAACGACGGGAATTTGTTTGTTTTTGACAGAAAAACCGGCAAAGCCTTGAAGAAGATAAACAGGAAAGGGCAAGGTGGCGAGGAATATGTAGGTATTACGGAGGTTGTTCTGGATGAAGCAAACAAGGAAATATTTGTTATAGCCTATACCGGAAGTAAAATCTCTGTATATGATCTATACGGAAATTTTAAAAGGAGTTTCAAAGCCGCAGGTACGGAATCTCATGTAAATACATTTAATTACGACCGGGAAAATTTGATCTCTTATGTACCGGATAATAGTCTGGAAAACCCGTCAAACGCCATACCTCCATATTATTTAATCTTTTCCAAACAGGATGGAAGTATCACCCGGAAAATATCAATTCCTTTTGATGAAGTTAAAAGCCCGGTCGCAAGAGACGGGGAAGCTTGGGCTGTTCCAGTTCCAACCACTGTGTACCAAATAGTTCCAGATCATACCAATTGGGTACTTATGGAGACATCATCCGATACCATATACCACTATTTGCCGGATGCTAATACGACAATCCCCCTTATCGTAAGAACCCCCTCCATACACTCCATGGATCCTCCTGAAGTATTTCTTATGCCAACCGTTTTTACCGACCGTTATTATTTCATGAGCCTGTTGAAAGCGGAATTTAATTTTGAAACAGGGAGAGGGTTTCCGACTTCCGGATTGATGTACGATAGGTTAGAAAATTCTGTATTCATACCTAAAACATACAATGGTGATTATACCAGCAAAAGAGAAATGTATATGATGTCAAGACCTTTAGATCCGGAATTCGTAATCGGACAGGCATTGCAAGCCCACGAACTTGTCGAGGCTTACGGGAAAGGGCAACTGAAAGGCAAACTGAAAGAGATCGCAACGACATTGGATGAAGAGTCCAATCCGGTGATTATGCTGATAAAACATAAGAAATAAGAACTAAATCATGTCTATATCCTAATGTTTTAATTTATGCTAAGATCGTTTCCACATTATCAGCAATTGGATTCTATGGACTGTGGTCCTAGCTGCCTCCGTATGATCGCCAAGTTCTATGGCCGTGTGTACTCGATCCAGAACTTACGGGAGAAAGCCTTCATCACACGGGAAGGGGTCTCCATGCTGGGTATCAGCGAGGCGGCGGAAGCGATCGGGTTCCGAACACAGGGCGTGCGGATCACGGTGGAGGAATTGGAAAAGGAATGTCCCCTACCCTGCATACTGCACTGGAACCAATGGCATTTCGTGGTTTGCTACAAGATAAAGAAAGGGAAGTTCTACATAGCGGACCCGGCGGCGGGACTTATCACCTATACGAGGGAGGAGTTCAAGCGGTGCTGGGTCAGTACCAAGGTGGACGGGCAGGATACCGGGACGGTGCTCTTGCTGGAACCGGGGCCGGAGTTCTACGGGATGGAGGACGAGGGGAGAGACAGGAAACGTAACCTCGGATTCTTTTTCCGATATATATCGCCCTACAGGCGGGAGATGGCACAGCTCGTGCTGGGCATGGTGACAGCCAGCGTACTGCAACTCATCCTGCCTTTCCTCACGCAGAGCCTAGTGGATACCGGTATACGAGACAACAACCTAGGTTTCATAACCTTGATCCTTATATCGCAATTGGTGATCTTTATCGCCAAGCTATCCGTGGACTTCATACGGAGCTGGATATTGCTGCACGTAAACACGAGGATCAATATCGCCTTGATCTCCGATTTCCTCGCCAAGCTGATGCGCCTGCCCCTGCATTTCTTCGATACCAAGATGGTGGGCGATATCATGCAGCGCATCGGAGACCATGACCGCGTCGAGGCTTTCATGACGGGGACATCCATCAATACGCTCTTCTCTTTCGTCAACTTTATCGTGTTCGGGGTCGTGCTGGCCTATTACGACTGGACGATACTGGGACTCTTCTTGGTGGGTAACGGGCTATACGTGGCGTGGGTACTCGCTTTCATGAGATGGAGGAGGGAGCTGGACGTAAAGCGTTTCTCGCAGGCGGCCGGGGAGCAGAGCAACCTATTCCAGCTCATCACCGGAATGCAGGAGATCAAGCTCAATAATTGCGAGACCAAGATGCGGTGGAAATGGGAACGGATACAGGTAAAACTTTTCAAGATAGGGATCAAGGGGCTGGCGTTACAACAATATCAGCAACTCGGGGCGGTCTTTTTCAACCAGACCACGAACATACTCATCTCCTTCATTGCGGCGCGGGCCGTCGTGCAAGGGGATATGACACTGGGTATGATGATGTCGGTGACCTACATCGTGGGGCAGCTCTCCTCACCTATCGAGCAATTGATCGATTTCTCACGGTCCTTGCAGGACGCGAAGATCAGTTTGGAGCGGCTCGGCGAGATACACGGGAAGGAGGACGAGGAAGAGGTAGGCGGGATAAGACTGAATGTTCTCCCCGATGACAGGACGCTACGGTTGGAAAACCTCAGCTTCAACTATGACGGGGCGGACAGGGATTACGTGCTGGAGGATATCAACCTGACGATACCCCATAACAGGGTGACCGCCATCGTGGGGGCCAGCGGAAGCGGGAAGACGACGATCGTGAAACTCCTGCTCGGTTTTTATAACCCCAACAAGGGGGACGTGAGGATCGGCGATACCTCCCTCAGGAACTTGAATCCTCACGTATGGCGTAGCAAGACCGGTTCGGTCATGCAGGATGGTTTTATCTTCTCGGATACGATCGCCAACAACATCGCCCCCGGCGAAGAGGTGGTGGACAAGGAACGCCTGCTGCATGCCGTGACGGTGGCGAATATCCGGGATTTCATCGATTCGCTCCCGCTGGGCTATAATACGAAGATCGGCATGGAGGGCAATGGAGTAAGCCAAGGGCAGAGGCAACGGATCCTGATCGCCCGGGCGGTGTACAAGAATCCCGACTTCATCTTCCTGGACGA
>NZ_QTLZ01000038.1:0-21486 GCF_003635425.1 Parabacteroides sp. AF27-14 | reverse complement strand
TCATGCTAATTATCGTTAACCGTATTCAATTTTCTTATTATAGTTCATGATTCCAGAGTCGGAAATGGAAGTATGGAAAACAGATTATACAGACATGCAACGTTTCTTCATCTATGGAGAATCTCTGGAGTTTGATACACTGATGCAAAGAATGAAAGAATTACAAGAACAAGTTAGAAGCATGAGATAGCTTTTGCTTATGTCAACAACCTAATTTTTGTATTGGTTTAACCGGTGGTTGACTTCTATTGATAAGGTTCCCTCGGGCTTAGGAAAGTCCGGACTTTACGCAGAAAAAAGGTTGTGCCAGTGTTTTTTCATTTCATACTCAAGGTACCACTCCTGAAAAATATCAGTACAATGCATTAAGAACCCAAAAGAACAGCTAATAAAAATCAAGGTAAGCTGTCGCTATTATGAAAAGGGAAGCTATAAACATAATTTACGTACGTGTACTATAAAATAATACGCAAGAAAAAACCACAGTTCCGTAGGAACTAAATCCTTACTATCTCTCTCTTTCGATATGGCAAAGATGGGAAGTAATAAGAATCAAATGGTTACAAAAATGACATTTCTTGTTTGATAAATGACATAACAGATCCGCAATCAATCCTAAACCACTCTCCTCTAATATCCTATACATAAATTACCCATTGAGTTCCTACGGTACTTAATAACTTTATAACATATAGCCTATGGAGTATATCTAATAATGTATTAGTTAATCTGAATCTATCAGACTTATCGTATGTAGTTAACATTATCTATTCAATTATGAACAAATGAAAAGTATGAAAAGTAAAATGAGAACTTGGAATGTGGCGATGGGATCATTGTCTTTGCTCTTCCTCTGCGTATCGCCGGCATTGGCTATCGCTACAAATCCATCACAAGAGAACCCGCATACGGAGCAGAATGATGATTCCGTAACTCAACAGAGAACAAGAAAAGTGACAGGTGTCGTGCTTGACGCCAATGGAGAGTCTATCATCGGGGCGAACGTAGTGGTGAAAGGTACCAATAATGGGACAATCACGGATCTAGATGGTAAATTCTCGATCGAGTTATCGGATGGTGAAACCCTGCAAGTATCTTTTATCGGCTATAACAGCAAGGACGTTATGGTCGGCGCAGGAGAGAATCATATCAAGGTACAGCTGCGGGAAGACACGCAGAAGCTCGATGAAGTGGTAGTAGTCGGGTACGGAACACAGATCAAGCGGGCGGTAACCGGCTCCGTGCAATCCATCAAGTCGGAAGAAATGGCGGATATGCCCGTAGCCCAGATCTCGCAAAAGATGCAAGGCAAGTTCGCCGGTGTCCAAATCAATCAAGTATCCGGTAAACCCGGACAAGGAATGACCATGCGAATCAGGGGACAAGCGTCACTGTCCGGAGGAACCACGCCCCTTTATGTAGTGGATGGAATGCCTATCGTGGGCGATATCAGCACGATCAATCCAGACGAGATAGAAAGTATCAGTGTGCTAAAAGACGCTTCCGCCACATCACTTTACGGTTCCCGGGCTGCCAATGGAGTCGTATTGATACAGACAAAGACTGCCCAATCGGGGAAAAAACTAAGCGTCGACGTATATGGAGGCATACAATACGTACCCGAGAAAGGGAGGCCGGATATGATGGATGCCTCCGAATACGCACGGTTCAGGAAAGAGATTGCCGAAGAGAACGGATTGGCGGTCGATCCCGCTTACCAACATCCCGAAGCGCTGGGTAAAGGCACGGATTGGTATGACGTATTATTCCGTTCCGCCGCTATCCAGAATTACAGCTTGTCGTACAGCAATGGAGACGGGAAGTTTAAATCATCCACCGTAGCCAGCTATTTCAACCAAGACGGAGTGTTGACAAACTCTAATTACCAACGGTTCTCCGCACGAGCCAATACGGAATACGTATTCTCGAAGATCGTCAAGGTAGGCGTGAACCTAGCGCCTAGCTTCTCCATCAATAATAGCCCGCAATCGGACGGTAACTGGACGGAAGATAAAGGTTCCATCCTGCAAGGAGCTATGTTGACAACACCTCTCGCCCCCTATAAGAATGAGGATGGCAGTATTCCGCTTGTGGCCAGTGGGCCGGGATTGTTCGATAACCCGAACTGGTATAATGTGGTTCGCCTCAACAAGAACAAGACCCAGAACACCCATCTGATCGCAAACGCCTTCTTGGAGGTAGAGCCGGTCAAAGATTTAAAAGTAAAGACCAGCATCAACGCGGACTTGACACAGAATAAATGGAACTCGTTCAAGCCCTCCACCTCCGGAGAGATCTATAAGGCTCCCTATCAGATCCCCGAAGCGAAGGAATCCAATAATCTATTCTACACTTGGCTGTGGGAGAATACCGCCACCTACAGCAAGCAGATAAAAGATCATTCCTTTGATCTCCTGTTCGGCATATCCGCACAAAAATATCATAGCGAATATACGATGGTGACCGGAACGAACTTTCCCGACGATAAAATATCGACATTCAATGCCGCCCCTACCATTACGGCGGATGGAAACATAAACGAATGGTCCCTTTTATCCTATATCGGCCGTATAAACTATAATTACAAAGGAAAGTACCTTTTAAGCGCAGCAATGCGTAGGGATGGTTCCTCCCGTTTCGGTAAGAACAATCGTTGGGGTAATTTTCCATCCGTATCGGCGGGCTGGATACTCTCGGACGAGGAGTTCATGAAACCATTGGAGAAAACGATCTCTTTCCTCAAGGCCCGTATCAGCTACGGTATCGTGGGAAACGACCAAATCGGTAACTATACGCATTTGGCAACGATCACTACCACGAACAGCAACTTCAATAACGCCTTGGCCAGCGGCAGAAGCATCTCGGGAATGGGAAACCCGAATCTGGGCTGGGAAAGGAATAAGCAAGTCGATGTCGGTCTGGATGTCGGTTTCTTCAATAATCGCTTATCCATCATGTACGATTACTATAGCAAGCGAACGGACGCCCTGCTGTTCTCGCTAGAGGTACCGATCTCTTCCGGCTTCTACAATATCCAGTCGAACGCAGGCAAACTGAAGTTCTGGGGACATGAATTAAGCGTATCCTCCAAGAACCTGACAGGCAAATTACAATGGACTACCGACCTGAACGTATCTTACAATGACAATAAATGCTTGCAACTGGGTGTAGATGACGCCCCGATCATCGGTAACAACATCACGCAAGTAGGGGAACGGATCGGACAGTTTTACGGCTTAGTATGGGAAGGGGTCTACAAGAACAAGGAAGAATTCGACAAATACCCGAAGCATGCGCAAGCCGATGTCGGAACCATTCGCTTCAAGGATGTGAACGGGGATGGCAAAGTTACCCAAGGGGATGACCGCGATATCATCGGCAATCCAGTCCCTTTATGGATAGTAGGCATGACAAACTCGTTCACCTACAAGAATTTCGATTTGTCAATTGTCGTATCCGGCGGTTTTGGTTTTGAGTTAGCCAATATGGTAGATCAGTTCGCTGGAAATCTGGATGGTGTGTTCAACGTGTATAAAGCGGTAGACAATCGCTGGAAATCACCGGAGAATCCGGGTAACGGCCGTTATGGAACGACCAAGATGGGTACCACGGCACCAGAACGTGACTGGTTCAGTTCCCGTTTCCTTTATAACGGAAACTACTTGACGATCAAGAATATCACCTTAGGCTACCAAGTTCCGTTAAGAAACCGGGATATCATTAAAGGTTTGCGAGCTTACGTCAGTTTCCAGAACGTATATACGTTCACTAGCTACATCGGCGCTAATCCGGAGGTGAATATCAGCAATACGGGAACGACGGCGAATAGCTTGCAACAAGGATTCGATTATACCACCTATCCCGTTCCACGGACCATTACGCTGGGTTTAAATGTTAACTTCTAACTATCTAATTATACGAAATATATGAAAACGATATTCAATATAGCCATAAGCATCGCTTTAGGATGTAGTTGTGCCTCCTGTAGTGATTTCTTGAATCTTACGCCGTATAGCGAGATCACAGCCGAGAACTTCTACCAGAACGAGGAGGACTTCAGGCAAGCCGTAAACGGAGCTTACGAACCTTTACGGAACATGTACAACACGGAAGAGTGGAATCTGGGAGAGGCCAAATCGGATAATACGACGTATATCATCCATATCGCCAAATCATCTTTGGACGGAGAAGATCCGGATCAGTTCCTTGAGACATCCACCAATGGTAATGTCGGTACGAAGTATAATAACTGCTACGTAATCATCGGACGATGTAACCGGATTATCTCAGAAATAGACCAAGCGGATTTTGACGCGGAAGCAAAAAACAACCTCAAAGGACAAGCTTTGTTCCTTCGGGCATTCAGCTATTTCAACCTAGTACAATACTTTGGCGGCGTACCTCTGCATACGACACCCTCTACTGTGTATGAGGAGGCATTTAAACCCCGTGCGAGCGTAGACGAAGTATATGAGCAAATCATAAAAGACGCACAAGAAGCCAGTGATCTCCTACCTGTAAAATCAAGGCAAGAGGTAGGAAGAGCTTCCAAAGGCTCCGCACAGACCTTATTGGGAAACGTATACATGGTACTAAAACGATGGGCGGAAGCAGAACAAACGCTGAAAGAGGTGGTATCCTCAGGCGAGTATGAGTTATTAGCGGATTACGGCTCCATCTATTCCATCTCGAGCAAGAACCATAAGGAATCTATCTTCGAGATCCAATACATGCAAGACGCCTCATTAGGACAGCAAAGTGATTTCATATACAGATTCTTGCCCTATATGACGAATCCGTCCGCCATCACGGGAACAACCCCTAATCCTTGTCCTTCCAACGTAGACCATGGAGGGTTTAACACCCCTACGATCGATCTAATCAACGCATACGAAAAGGGAGACAAACGGTTGGACGCATCCATCGGTATGGTGGAAGGTAAGCTCACCGATAGCTATGCCCTCGACGCTACCGGCGTGAAAAGTATAGTTGACTATGAGCCAGCTCCGGGAATAACCGCCTATCCTTTTATCAAAAAATATTTTCATGAGCATATAAAACCCTATTACACGGATGACAACTGGCCGGTCTACAGGTACGCGGAGGTATTGCTCTTTCTGGCGGAAGCTATCAACGAGCAGAATAGGCCGGACGAGGCTATCCATTATCTGAATAACACCTTCGGGCAAGCGAGTATCCGGGGAAGGGCGGGATTAGCTCCTGTCAAATCCCAGAATGTAGATGCGTTGAGAGAGGCTATCTACCAAGAGAGACGGATCGAGCTGGCATTCGAGAACAAACGCTGGACAGACCTTCTGAGAACGGGACGAGCCGTGGAAGTCATGACACGACATGGACAAAAGATAAAGGCAAATCCCGAATCTTATTATTGGCCCGACGGTGTTCAACCCGTGGCGAACGCTTATCTGTTCAACCCAGATAAATGCTTGTTGCCCATACCTCTGCGAGAAATCGACTTGAACAGCGAGCTTAAACAAAATCCCGGATATTAACGAAGTTATTCTTATATTCGCATCATGAAAAGAACACATATGAAAATCCTGCTAAGTTTACTATGCTGTGTCGGTGTATTCACCCTATCAGCACAAAGTCGTTATTTCAAAGAAAGCGCTTCATGGCTTCAAAAGAGTGAGGCCTGCAAGCCAGTGTTAACCTATACGGAACATAAGCCGGTCAAACGGGTCACTTCCATCAAAGACGCGTCAGCCTACCAAGGTTGGCGCATGCAGGACGAAGGAAGCACGGATCTGTTATTCAATGAGTCCCTGAAGAAACATCCATCGGTTATAGTTGACTTCGGTGAGCATCTGACGGGTTATTTGGATTTCTCGCTCAAGCTCCTTAGCCAACAGGTTTCGGACGCTCCGGTACGTATCAAATTCACGTTCGCCGAAGTTCCCTCGGAATTGAACACGCCTTTCGACCCTTATCCGGGTGGTCTGTCAAGGGCTTGGCTACAAGATGAGGTGATGACGTTAATGACCGTACCCATCGAAGCCTCCATCCCCAGAAGGGTGTCTTTCCGGTATCTCAAGATAGAGTTGCTAGGCGCTTCCAGTTTCGATTTCGCCTTCGACAAGCTAACGTTCCGTGCGCAAACATCGGCTAAGACGGCTCCATTGCCACTGGCTTCCACTACCGATCCCTTGATCCGTAAAATCAATGAGGTAGGATTGCTTACATTAAAAGAATGTATGCAGACCGTCTATGAGGATGGCCCGAAACGGGATCGCCGGTTATGGATCGGAGACTTGTATCTGGAGGCGCTAGCGAACGCATGGTCGTATAAAAACCACGACTTGACGAAACGTTGCCTCTATTTATTAGCGGCTCTAGCCAATGATGAAGGACTGCTGCACGCCACCGTATTGGAGACACCGACCCCTCATCCGCAAAACGGTACGCATTGCTTGGACTATTCCCTGCTGTATAACGTAGCGTTGCTGGAATACCTGAAAGAGACCGGAGACAAGGAGGTCGCCTTGGACTTATGGCCGGTAGTGGTCCGCCAAATAGAGATGGCCTTGCGTCAATACTCAGACGATTGGATCTACGATATGCAAAAGAAGCCGATTTATTGGTTGGTATTCGACTGGAAAGATAATTATGATCGCCAGGCATCCATGCAGGGACTTACGGCATTCTCATTAGAGAAAAGCTATGAGCTGGCTAAAATGCTGGGAAAAGAGAAGGAGGCTAGAGATTGGCCTCGTATCGCCGGCCAGATAAAGAAAGCCGCCCGGAAAACATTCTATGACCAAAAGAACGGGGTGATCGTAAGCGGCCCTAACCGTCAGGTGTCTTACCTATCACAAGTGTGGATGATCCTATCGGAGACGCTTACCGCCAAGGAAGGAGCAAAAGCGATGGCCACCGTCCTATCGATGCCCGACGCATGTTATCCGGGATGTCCGTACGCTTATCATTATGTAATGGAAGCCTTGTTGAAATGTGGAATGCGGCAAGAGGCCCGTTCGCTCTTAACCAGTTATTGGGGCGGCATGGTGAATAAAGGAGCCGATACATTCTGGGAGGTATATGATCCGAACAATGACGAATTATCACCTTACGGATTTTTCCCGATCAATAGTTATTGCCACGCATGGAGTTGCACGCCGGTTTATTTCATCAACAAATACCCGGAGATATTCCAAAGATAGAAGATAATAAGAGAAACGCCAATATCGCTCGAAATGGAACGTATTGGCGTTTTCTTTTTCTTATTCCTCCACAGGTTCCCCGAACAGGGTTGCCGAGGAAGCCTTATGAATCTTGACTTTTATGAATTGACCTACATGATAGTTCTTCTTGTCAAAGATAACCACCTTGTTTTGGCTGGTTCGTCCGAACAATTGCTCACGGGAACGTTTCGAGAATCCTTCTATCAGAACCTCGAAAGTCTTGCCTATATCCCGCAAGTTACTTTCCTCGGACAACTTATTTTGCAAATCGATCATACCTTGCAAACGACGTACCTTCTCTTCTTCCGGCACATTATCCTCCAAATGGCTAGCGGCATATGTACCCGGACGTTCGGAATATTTAAATAAGAAAGCACTATCATATCCCACTTCACGCATCAAGGATAAAGTCTCTTGATAATCCTCCTCGGTCTCGGAATGGAAACCGCAGAATAAATCAGTCGAGATAGCGCAATCCGGTACGATACGACGGATCGCCGCTATACGGTCCAGATACCATTCACGAGTATATTTACGATTCATGACCTTCAAGATGCGACTGCTGCCGGATTGGGCAGGCAGATGGATAAACTTACAGATATTGTCGTTCGCGGCAATCACACGTAAGGTATCATCGCTCATGTCCTTCGGATGGGAGGTCGTAAAACGAATTCGCATATCGGGAACCTCTTTCGCCACACGATCCAACAAGATCGGGAAGGTTATGGTCTCACCTTCTTTCTCGAAAGAATAGGAGTTTACATTTTGTCCCAACAACGTAACTTCCTTAAAGCCTTTCTCGTGCATATCCCGTATCTCATTCAAGATACTCTCGATATCCCGGCTACGCTCGCGTCCTCTTGTATAAGGTACGATGCAATACGTACAGAAATTATTACAACCGCGCATAATAGACACGAAACCGGAGATATGTACACCCGGTAACTTCAAAGGAATAACATCCTTATAGGTCTCTTGGGTAGAAAGCTCCACGTTGATCGCTTTCTCTCCGTGCTCTACCGCTCCCACCAAGTTCGGCAAGTCCAGATAAGAATCCGGTCCTACCACCAAGTCGGCATGATGCACATGGATCAGGTCTTCCTTCACTCGTTCGGCCATACATCCCAATACACCGACAATTAATGACTTCTTTTTCCGTTTTAAAGACTGGAAATACTGTAGCCGCCCATAGATTTTCTGTTCGGCGTTGTCGCGTACGGAGCAAGTATTCACGAAGATGGCATCCGCCTCCTCGATATTCTCCGTCATACTATAGCCATCCATCTTCATGATAGAAGCTACAACTTCGCTGTCCGCCACATTCATCTGACAGCCGTAGGTCTCGATAAACAACTTTCGTTCATCGCTTTGGGTAGCGGATTTTAAGTCCACACCGTTTTCTTGATTTACCATACTATATGTTAATAGAATTTAAATAAGCAAGATTCTTAAAAATAATTACGCAAACGCTTGCATAGTTCGAATCCCACCGTTATATTTGCATTCGAAAAACGTAAATTTTTTCATAGTTAAGGTTTTGGTTAAATCGAATAAGGGTGGCTGTGAAGTTACCCTTATTTACTTTTATACCTATCTGATGTTTTATATACTCCCATCTTTTCACTTCTCAATTATTCTTCTTACATTTGGAGGTGCAAAAATAATCAAAGTTTATGGATAACGTAGGAGATTGGTTATATATTGTTTTCCTGATTATCGCCGCGGTCAGTGGCTTATTCAGTTCGAAGGACAAAAAAAAGAAGAAGAGTCGTCCCGATATATTAGGACAACCCGACAGGGAAATTGTGCCCAATGACCAGCCTACGGAAGGAAAAGGCTTCTGGGAGATACTGGAGGATATGCAAAAGGAAACGCGAAAACCTAAGCCCGCTCCCCGACAAAAGCAGGTAAAGCCAAAGGTTGAGAAACCGCAAGTCGTAGCCTCATCGCCTGCCTTATCTCCATTCCTTTCCGCCGAGAAGAATATCCCGAATCATATCGCGACCCAGCCATCCATAAGGATGAGTGCTATCGAGGAAGAACCGGGGCTTATGCCGGAAGATACCTTCAGAGACATCGAGGAATTGAAGAAAGCGATCATTTGTGCGGAGATTCTAAACCGGAAGTATTAATTTACGCTACACTTATATTCGATTCAGCGTAATTTTATGTAAGTTTGCGCCCGAAATATTGAACAGTAAGTATTTACCTAAAAACATAAAAACTAATTATCATGGCATTAAAATTCATTACAGCTGAAGAAGCCGCATCTTATGTGCATCATAATGACAATGTTGGTTTCAGTGGTTTTACACCCGCAGGATGCCCGAAAGTTGTTCCCGGAGCTATCGCCCGGAAGGCAGCGGAAGAACACGCTAAAGGTAACCCTTTCCAAATCGGTATGTTTACCGGCGCTTCTACCGGTGATAAGCTAGACGGAGAGTTGGCTCGCGCTAACGCCATCAAATTCCGTACACCGTACCAATCTAACAAAGACTTACGTGCCGCATTAAACGCTCATCAGGCACAATATTTCGATTTGCACCTGTCTGAATTGGCACAAAGCTTGCGTTACGGATTCTTGGGTAAGATCGATGTAGCGATCGTAGAGGCTGCCGATGTTACTGAGGATGGTGAGATCGTTCCGACTTCAGGTGTTGGTATCTTACCTACTATCTGTCGTATGGCAGACCGTATCATCGTTGAGTTGAACTGCCGTCACCCGAAAGAAATCCGCGGTATGCATGATATTTACGAGCCGGCTGATCCTCCTTTACGCCGTGAGATCCCTATCTACACTCCTTCTGACAGGATCGGTAACGATTGTGTAAAAGTAGACCCGGCTAAGATCGTTGGTGTGGTAAGGACCGATGAGCCGAATGAAGGTGGAAAATTCTCTCCGCTGGATGATGTTACGATGGCGATCGGTAAAAACGTTGCGGACTTCTTGGTTAGCGAGATCAAGGCCGGCCGTCTTCCGAAAGAATTCGTTCCATTGCAGAGTGGCGTAGGTAACGTGGCTAACGCAGTCTTGGGCTGCATGGGAGCTAATGAGTCTATCCCCGCATTCAATGTATATACTGAGGTTATTCAAGATGCGGTTATCGAATTGATGAAACAAGGTCGCGTTAAATTCGCCAGCGGTTGCTCTTTGTCCGTAAGTAACGAGGTGATCCGTGAGATCTACGCTAATCTTGATTTCTTCAAGGATAAGATCTTGCTTCGTCCGCAAGAGATCTCAAACAATCCGGAGGTTGCCCGCCGTTTAGGTTTGGTTGCGATCAATACGGCTTTGGAGGCTGATATCTTCGGTAATATCAACTCTACACACGTATCCGGTACTCGTATGATGAATGGTATCGGTGGTTCCGGCGACTTTACCCGTTCGGCTATGTTGTCGATCTTCACGACTCCGTCTACGGCGAAGGATGGAAAGATCAGCGCGTTCGTACCGATGGTATCTCACTTGGATCATAGCGAGCACTCCGTGAAGATCATCATCACGGAATATGGTGTAGCGGACTTACGCGGTAAATCTCCGATCCAACGCGCTCGTTGTATCATCGACAATTGTGTTCACCCGGATTACAAACCGTTATTGGAAGAGTACCTCGCTATGGGTATCAAGGGACATACGCCTCAAAACCTGAAATGCTGTTTCGCTTTCCATGAGGAACTAGCGGCCAGCGGAGATATGCACAATGTGGATTGGAGCAAGTATAATAAGTAATACAAACATATTACAGGCATAATTCATAGGGCATGGGTTCAACCGAACTCATGCCCTATTCTCATAGCAGACAATGCGTAATACATTTGTAATAATTTTGAAACAATTCTTTCAAGCGGGTTTAATCTCTCCTTAATATAGAGGCTCTTTCTTTGCAGCAGAATAAATAGGCAAAGATTGTGAGAAAGTTTATAGAAAAATTAGTGGAAGGAGGATTCTTGATCAGTGGAAGCGTCAGTAGCTTTACGATCTTGTTGATCATTGTCTTCTTATTTAAAGAGGCCGCAGGTCTTTTTAACAGCCCGGAAGTAGAGGACGGATATATATTGGCCGTGAATCAGGAAAATCCGGTCGAACATTTGTCGCCCGAGCAAATCATGGATGTCTTCGATGCCAATATCACCAATTGGGAAGATTTAAACGGAGAAAATCAAGATATACTTGTCTTCCGGTTCTCGGACCTAACCAACTATTATACGGAAGAAGAGCTAGGTGAAGAATTTCAATATGTTCCCGAGAAAATCAATGAACTTATCCATAAAGAGCCCGGGATTATCGCATTCTTTCCGGAACAATACAAGTCGGAAAACTTTACGGGAAAAATCATATCGGGAGCCACGATCAAGCCTTCGGAATTCTTTGGAGGGACGAAATGGTATCCGACCTCAACTCCCGCTCCGATCTTTGGGCTGATCCCTCTATTACTAGGAACGCTGTTGGTAAGTATAGGTGCGATCGCCTTATCCCTCCCCTTCGGAGTAGCGGTAGCGATCTATATGGCAGAGATCGCCAATACAAAAACACGCAATTTATTAAAACCGCTTATCGAGTTGCTGGCAGGTATTCCCTCAGTCGTTTATGGTTTCTTCGGATTGGTGGTGATCGTTCCCCTTATCCAAAAGACCTTAGACCTTCCGGTAGGCGAGACCGCTTTCGCCGGAAGCGTGGTTTTAGCGATCATGGCGTTGCCGACCATCATCACGGTAGCGGAAGATGCCATGCGAACTACACCACGAGCCATGAAAGAGGCCAGCTTGGCATTGGGAGCCACGCAATGGCAAACCATCTATAAAGTAATAATCCCCTACTCCATATCCGGTATCACGTCCGCTGTCGTATTAGGTATAGGACGTGCGATCGGTGAGACGATGGCCGTATTGATGGTAACCGGAAACGCCGCCGTTATCCCTACCTCGTTCTTCGAACCGGTACGGACAATTCCTGCCACGATAGCGGCGGAATTGGGTGAGGCCCCCGCAGGTGGAGCACATTACCAAGCCTTGTTTATGCTGGGAGTCGTGTTGTTCCTCATCACCTTGGGGTTGAGCATCGCCGTAGAATATATTTCATCCAAACGTAAAATTTAATTAAAGATATGGCACCTATTCAACATTTAGGGAATATAGACAAGAGAAAACGGGCCTCTCAACAGGTTGCTTTCGGTTTCTTTTCTTTCCTGAGTTATTTGGTCGTAGTGATCTTATTCGTAATACTGGGATTCATTATCTTAAAGGGAGCGAGCGTGATCAGTTGGGATTTCCTGACACAAGCACCCCAAGAGGGCATGACCTCCGGGGGGATTTTTCCGGCTATCGTAGGTACACTCTATTTAGTGATCGGAAGTAGCTTGATTAGTTTTCCTATCGGCATCATGAGTGGTATTTATATGAACGAGTACGCCACGAACGGGAAACTCATCCGCTTCATCCGTATCATGACGAATAACCTAAGCGGTGTCCCATCCGTTGTTTTCGGGTTATTTGGTATGTCTCTATTCGTAAGCACCTTGGGATGGGGAGACTCTATTATAGCGGGTTCGTTTACCTTGGCGCTAATGTCCTTGCCACTTATCATCCGTACGACGGAAGAGGCTTTGAAAAGTATCGATGATTCTTTCCGCCACGGTAGCCTAGCGTTAGGGGCTACGAAATTGCAGACCATCCGTAGGGTCGTGCTACCGATGGCGTTCCCCAATATTATTACGGGATTGATTCTTTCGATCGGGCGTGTGTCCGGAGAGACCGCTCCTATCCTTTTTACGGTGGCCGCTTATTTCTTGCCACAATTACCGAAAAGTATTTTCGACCAATGTATGGCATTACCCTATCACTTATATGTTATATCTACAAGCGGTACGGATATCGAGGCTTCCCGGGGGATGGCTTATGGCACGGCACTCGTACTGATTGTCATCGTATTATTAGTAAACCTTTTGGCAAATGCCTTGCGTAATTATTTCGCCAAGAAGGTAAAAATGAATTAAAAAAATAAGACAATTATGATAAAGATTGATGCTAAAAACGTAGACTTTTATTATGGGGATTTCCATGCGTTGAAGAACATTTCCATGGAGATAGAGCCGAATACGTCCACCGCTTTCATCGGACCGTCCGGTTGCGGAAAGTCTACTTTCCTCCGCCTGTTCAACCGCATGAATGATTTGATTCCGGGCACTCGCATGGAAGGTCAGATCCTGATTGATGGAAGAGATATCTATACGAAAAGTGAGAAAGTGGATCGCTTACGTAAAAACGTGGGGATGGTTTTCCAGAAACCGAATCCTTTTCCTAAGACGATTTATGAGAATGTCGCTTATGGCCTGCGGGTAAACGGTGTCAACGATGAGAATTATATTGAGGAGACGGTGGTCAAGACTTTAAAGCAGGTCGTCCTTTGGGACGAGGTAAAGGATAAACTGAAAGAATCGGCATTCGCTCTTTCCGGCGGACAGCAACAACGTTTATGTATCGCCCGTGCCTTGGCGATCTCGCCCTCCATCCTATTAATGGATGAGCCGACTTCCGCGTTGGACCCGATTTCAACCAGCAAGATCGAGGATTTGATACATGAGCTGAAAAATGATTATACGATCGTAATCGTTACCCATAATATGCAACAAGCGGCTCGTGTTAGCGACAAGACCGGATATTTCTATTTAGGGGAATTGATTGAATATGATAATACCCGGAAGATTTTCACCAATCCGGAGAAAGAGTCTACACAGAATTACATTACCGGACGGTTTGGGTAATTGAAAATTAAAAATTGAAAATTAGAAGAGTATGAAGGTTATAGAGCAGGAGATTCATTCTTTAAAAAATAGTATCAGCGAGATGTGGGCATTGGTTCACCAGCAATTATACAACGCAGGGGAGGCTATGCTTACCGGAGATAAGGAACTCGCTTATAAGGTAATCAGCCGGGAACGCCGGGTAAACGCTTTCGAACTAAAGATCGACAGTGATTGCGAGGATATCATCGCTTTATATGCGCCGGTAGCGATCGACCTACGTTTCGTATTGGCGATGTATAAGATTAATACAAACCTAGAGCGTCTGGGAGATTTCGCCGAAAGCATCGCCCGTTTCGCCGGAAACCTTCCCGAGGGGGAACCGATTGACCCGCAACTGGTCAAGGAAACCCGGGTAGAAGAAATGCTGTCGGAGTTATTAAGCATGATCTCACTCACCAAAGAGGCTTTTGAGAAAGAAAGCTCAGAGATCGCTTCCCGTATCTTCTTGAAGGATAATTTGATCGATGAGATCAATCATAATTCTACCGCTATTATCGCCAAATATATAGAGGAGCATAAAGGTAGTGCGTTGGCAGGGTTATATATGGCCGGTGTTATCCGGAAAATGGAACGTTTCGGAGATCATTGTACGAATATAGCGGAAGAGCTCATTTTCTATCTGGACGCTAAAGTCATGAAGCATATGGGCAAAACCGAGCAATAATTCGTATCTTCGCGGCCACTTTAACAATCAACATCAGTAAATGAAACGACTCACAGTGGCTTGGCTGTCGGCCTTCTTATTGAGCGGTTCCGCGTTAACGTCTTACGCTCAGACAAATTCTCCTATCCCGGAGCGGGATTCTTCTTCGGTATCTCTTTTTGAATACACGACTAAGATTCCGAAACGCAACAAGGTTTTCAATCTGGACTTGGAGATGCACGCAGGATTCAACGCGGACTTTTTCTCGGGGAAGCTGGATGAAGCCGCCTTTCGTTTCAGGGATGTCAAAATTGATGTTACCGGAGAGGTGAACGATCGGTTATTCTATTGGTATCGCCAAACGCTGAATGGCGGTTATGAGGGACAAGCCTTGGAGAATTTGAATGAGTCGATCGAATATGCGTATATCGGCTATAAACTGAATGAGCGTTTTACCTTAACCGCCGGAAAACAAGATGTGTTCTACGGTGGTTTTGAGTACGACGAGAATCCTTTGCTTATTTATGAGTATAGCGATATGAATGAATACTCCCTTTGCTACCTTACGGGAATCGGGCTGGGGTATCAGCCGAATGAGTCGCAAGAGATCCGCTTACAGGTGACGAACAGTCGTATGGGATCGATGGAAGATGAGTATGGACGTCTGCCGGAAGGATTTAAGAAACCGAGAGTTCCCTTGTTTTACACATTGAACTGGAACGGTAACTTTCTGGATGAGTTGATTCATTTACGGTACTCCGTATCCGCTGCGGAACAAGCCCAAGGGAAATATATGTATAGCGTCTTTACCGGTCAAAGTATAGAGGCCGGACCGGTCTATGCTTATTTCGATGTCATGTATTCACGAGGAAAATTAGACCCATTAGGATTATTGACCGAATTGACCCAGCCCGAAGTCTCCGGAGAGGAGGAACCGGAACCACCGGTTCGTATGCAAAACATCGATTATCTTTCGCTGGTGGGGGAAATACAGTATCGTTTCCATCCCAAATGGCAACTATTCGCGAAAGGAATGTATGAAAGCGCATCGATCTATAAAGCCTACGATGCTTACGAGAAAGGTAAATACCGTACGGCATGGGGGTATCAAGGAGGGCTTGAGTTCTATCCGATGGCCGATGATAATCTACATATCTTCTTGACCGCCATAGGTAAAAAATATAACCTATCTGAACGAGCGAAGGCGCTCGATGCCTCTCTGGACGACACCGCACGCCTTTCGATCGGTTTCATTTATAGATTACCGTTATATTAAATTTTTCTCATTTGTTGTAGAGACGCAGCATGCCGCGTCTCATCCCCTCAGAATGGTAACTTAGAATTGCAACACAAACTCTTCCCCTTGTAACAAGTCCACTGTTACTTTTCCATCGACTACAGGTAGGGAAACCGGCTTTTGGTTCTTTTTGAGGCTCATGTTCGCGGAATTCGCCGGAAGCTTGATCTGGAAAGAACCGGGAACGATCGCTTTCAATCGAGCTTCCGTCAACAGACCTTCCGTCCATTTAGCCGACACCTCTCCGCCATTCCGGACTTTTAAACCACTAAAGCTTCCGTTTTTCCAAGCGGATGGCAAAGCGGGCAAGAACTCGATCAATCCGGATTGACTCTGTATCAACATCTCCGCAATACCGGCTGTTCCTCCAAAATTACCATCAATCTGGAAAGGAGGATGGGCACAAAACAAATTAGGATAAGAGCCTCCTCCCTTCACCTCCTTCGTATGCTCATCTACACAGGGACGTAACAAATCACCCAGCAATTTATAAGCATGATCGCCATCCTGTAAACGGGCCCAGAAATTAATCTTCCAAGCCATAGACCAGCCCGTGCTTTGATCGCCACGGACCTCCAAGGATTTACGAGCCGCCTCTGCCAACTCCGACGTATGCTCTATCGATATCTCATTCCCGGGATAAAGCCCATATAAATGAGAGACATGACGATGGGTAGGCTCTACCTCCTCATACGGCTCGAGCCATTCCATAATACGGCCGTCTTTACCGATCGTCGTAGGCATCAAGCGATCTCGTTTCGCCGCCAACTCAGCAGCGAACGCGCTATCCACACCTAAAATCCCGGCGGCCTCAATGGTATTCGTAAATAATTCCCGCAAGATCTGATTGTCCATCGTCGATCCGGCACAAATACTCACGACACTTCCGTTTGGCATTTTATAAGCGTTCTCCGGAGAGGTAGTAGGTGCCGTCACCAGATATTTAGTCCGGGGATCTTGCACCAGCATATCCACAAAGAATTGGGCAGCCCCTTTCATCGTCGGATAAACATCCCTCAAATACGCCTTATCTAATGTATACTGATAATGCGTGTACAAATGCTCGCATAGCCATGCGGCGGATGTATTCGTGGCTCCCCACGACGGATGTTCGCCCGGGGCGGTAAACTCCCAGACATTACCTAAAATATGCGTGACCCATCCCCGTGCGTTATAAAAAGCTTTGGCCGTACGTTCACCGCTAGGGACTTGCTGTTTCGTCCATTCGATCAGCGGAAGGTGCAACTCGGAGAGGTTCGTTACCTCCGCTGGCCAATGATTCATCTGTAAATTAATATTTAGGTGATAATCCCCGTTCCAAGGCGTATGAATCGTATTACACCACAAGCCCTGCAAATTCGGGGGCAGTAATCCCTGCCGGGTCGAGGAAATCAATAAATATCGACCGAACTGGAAATATAAAGCCGCCAATCCCGGATCGTTCTTATCTTGAGCGAAAGCGGCCAAACGCTCATGGATCGGAAGATGATCCCTTTCGCCTTTTCCCAAATCCAAAGAGACCCGATCAAACAGGGAGCGATAAGCGAGTGTATGTTCCCGGCGCAAGGTGGAGAAATCCTTAGATTCCGCTTGCGATAAGTATTTTTCCAAGGATTGTCCGACGCCGTCTTTATCGAAATAATCCGTACCTAAACTTACCAAGATAATCGCTTCCGAGGCACTTCGCACCGATAAACTACTATCCGTTGCGGTCAAATCCCCCCCCTTCGGCAAGACGATACGGACACGAGAGGCGAAACGCATCCCTTTCATCTCCAACGTATCCACCCCGTCCGGCAATTGTCCCCGCATCAGCAAGTCCTTTCCGTCCAAAGAGATCGTCGCATGTTCCGGACGATTCATACCTAATGAGAAATTCAAGGCCCGATCCGCGTCCGCTACCAAGTGAATAACTCCCAGATCCCCGGAAAAAGAGGTAAACATTTCCCGTTGATAATTCACATTCCCCCTTTTAAAAGAGACGGAAGCGATAGCCTCGCTTAGGTTCAACCGCCTGCGATACTCAGCGATAGAATCCGATTCATTCGGATACGTATATCTCAGCACTAGATTTCCGAATAATTGGTAACTCCCATACGGAGCGTTCGCACCGTCACCCAGATTACTCCCGGTCCCTTTGCAGACGAAAGTTTTATACATCAAATCCTGTGCCTCGTCATTCCGTCCCTCAAATAAGAGGCGACGAATATTCGCCAAAGAGTAATACGCATAAGGATTGTCCGTATCTTGCTTACTTCCGGACCACAGGGAGATCTCATTCAGGACCACATTCTCCCGCTCAATACCACCATCCGGCATCATACCGATACGGCCGTTTCCCAAAGGCAAGGTTTCTTCCCATATCTGCGCTGGTTGGTCAAAATAATAAGAGACCTCCTTCCCAGTCTGCATATCCGGCAAATTACAACCGAAAAGGAACGATAACAAAATCAAATAAAGTCCTTTCATATTCATACGATTATTCCTTGTTATTGTTTTTCCATCAAAAGCCGAAGAGGCGATCCACTGCAACCCGGGTTGCAGTATCACCCTAAAAGCTTTGCATATCACATAGTCGTTTATAATAGCCATCCAAAGCCAACAACTCCTCGTGTTTGCCCCGTTCTACGATCTCACCCTCATGCATCACACAGATCTCATCCGCGTTACGGATCGTGGAGAGACGGTGGGCGATCACTACGGTCGTACGGTTCTTCATCAAGTTCTCCAACGCTTCTTGTACCAAACGCTCGGATTCCGTATCCAAGGCGGATGTGGCCTCATCCAAGATCAAGATCGGGGGATTCTTCAAGATCGCACGGGCGATACTGATTCGCTGGCGTTGTCCGCCGGACAGTTTTCCACCCCGGTCGCCGATATTGGTATCGTAACCTTTCTCACTCGCTATGATAAAATCGTGAGCGTTGGCGATGCGGGCGGCTTCCTCCACCTGTTCCATCGTAGCCCCTTCCACTCCAAAAGCGATATTGTTGAAGAAGGTATCGTTAAACAAGATAGCCTCTTGATTGACATTTCCCATCAATCCCCTAAGATCGAAAAGGGTGGCCTCACGGATATCCGTATCATCAATACGGATATTCCCTTTATTCACATCATAAAAGCGAGGCAATAGATCCACCAAGGTACTTTTACCCGAACCGGATTGACCGACCAAAGCCACGGTTGTTCCTTTCCGGATATCCAGATTGATTCCTTTCAAGACCCAAGCTTCCTGATATTTAAACCAAACATCTTTATAACTGATTTTCTCTTTCAAGGCGATCTTCTTCGGATGTTCCGGGTCATGGATATCCGTCTCCGCCTTCAAGATCTTATCGACACGCTCCATGGAGGCCAGACCTTTCTGGATCGCATAAACCGACTTACTTAGATCTTTCGCGGGATTGATAATGCTATAGAAAATAACCAGATAATAAATAAACGTAGGAGCGTCGATCGGGCTATTCGCGCTCAAGATCAGCGTACCTCCATACCAAAGTACGATAGCGATCGTAACGGTTCCCAAAAACTCGCTCATCGGATGCGCCATTTGTTGGCGGCGATAGATACGGTTTGTCAACCGGCGGAAAGTATCATTGCTTCGCTCAAAGCGGTCTTGTATCTTCTTCTCGGCGTTAAAGGCCTTGATAATACGGAGTCCGCCTAATGTCTCCTCGATCTGGCTCATCAGGAATCCCCATTGTTGCTGTCCTTCCAAGGATTTCCGTTTCAATTTCTTGCCGACTTGTCCCATTACGTAACCCGCCAACGGCAGCAGGATCAAGACGAACACGGTAAGTTGCCAACTGATAGCGATCATACCCACCAGATAGATCACGATCAGGATCGGGTTCTTGAATAACATGTCCAATGAACTCATGATGGATGTCTCAATCTCGTTCACGTCTCCGGATACACGGGCGATAATATCCCCTTTTCGCTCCTCCGAGAAAAAGCTCAACGGCAACTGCGTAATCTTCTTGTTAATCTGATTACGGATATCACGAACGACTCCGGTCCGGATCGGGATCATCGTATAAAAGGCCAGATACATGGTCGCCACTTTCAAGAAAGTCGCCACGATCAGGAAGATTCCCAACATAATCAAGGCGAACGAACCTCCGTGTACCTCTATCAGATCGGATACGTACCAAAAAAAGTTATTCTTGATCAACTCCGGCAAGGCTTTCCACGACTCCCAGCTTCCCGCGTTAAAATTCCAATCCATAAAGGTGTAATTCCCCTCATCCATCTTAAACAAGATCTGAAGGATCGGGATAATCAAGGCGAAAGAAAACAGGTTCAAGATAGCGGAAAGTACATTGAACACGATGTTCAGAACCATATACTTTTTGTAAGGGGGAACGAAACGCTTTAAAATACGTATGAAATCTCTCATAAATTGATCTGTTACATTGAAGTGGCAAAGATAGTAAAAGTACAGCTATATCAACCCCTATTATATAAAGAGAAAAGACAAATACCGGGCGGTAAGCAACTATTTCGCATATATTCGCATCTATATAATAGAGCAAACAAATAAAAACGATCAGATCATGGAAAACATCAACTTGCAACTATTAAGAAAGATCAACTGTCTATTAACCGGATTATTGGCCATCATAGGATTCTCTTGCGGTGAGAATGGAGAGATACCTTGCGAATATGGTAGTCCTCATGCCAACTTCCAAATAAAAGGGAAAGTGACAGACATGAGAGGAGGGCCGATCCCCGGCCTACAAGTCCGTATCAACCCGAGCGGAGAGTCTCATCCGCAGGGATGGTTACATACCGATACCCTACGGACAGATACAAACGGAGATTTCGTTTTTAGCAAAACCGATTTCCCTTTCATGGAATATCGATTAATTATAGAGGATGTCGATTGGGATAAGAATAAGGCGATATATGCTTCCGATACGACAACGGTCACCTTCGACAGCAATGATTTTTCCGGAGGAGAAGGCTGGTCTCTTGGAAGCGCTTCCAAGGAAATCCAAATCCAACTAAAAGAATACATCGATACACACACGGAACCTTATACCTTATATACCTTCTACGGGAGAGTAACCGATCAAGATGGTTGGCCTGTTCCGGGCGTAACAATCTATACCTCTCCGGCCTATACGCCTAATATAGATGAAGATATCACCAGTTTTCCTGCCGTCACAGATGAGACCGGGCGCTATCAGTTTACCTATGATCAAGCTCCGGCAACCGAACATACCCTTTACGCACGCCTATCACCATCCTTTTCTGATCCTCAATATCCTTGGAAAACTGATTCTATTGTTGTAAATTTCGGCGAAATTGAATTAATAGACGGGGAAGGGATGCTGATTGGGAGAGGATCGAAAGAGGTTAACTTTCAGCTTGTACATTCCAGCCCACAAAAATAACACATATGGACAAACGCCCAAACATCAAAAAACGTATCGCCCTAGAGCTTTTTCGAAGTATCAAGAAGAACAGGGCTAAATTACATGAATTGGGGCTGTCCAAAAAGTGTGACAGCCCCTTTTTGCTATTGTTTATTTCAGT
>NZ_QTLZ01000037.1:0-23230 GCF_003635425.1 Parabacteroides sp. AF27-14 | reverse complement strand
ATTACACATTTTATTGTTATTGAATGTGTCTACCTATATCAGCATAAGACATTTCGTGCTATAGAAAAAAATGTTTCTCTCATATAAAACCAGCCTGTTATTTAACGAAAAAGGGATGAGCTTAATATCAAGTCCATCCCTTCTTATTACAATCAACACGTTTCTCTTATAGCTCACGAATCCAGATATTACGGAAGCTGATCGGCTCGCTAGGATCGCCATGGCTCTGTAGGATGATAGGGCCTGCGCCATGTTTCTTCACTTGTGGGAAACCGATCCACTCTGTCGTACCCAATATCGTCGTATGGTTCTGCAAAACCACGCCGTTCTGGATAACCGTTACGGTTGGATGCGTGCGATAAGAACCATCTTCCTTGAAAGTGGGGGCGGTATAAATGATATCGTACACGTTCCATTCGCCCGGTTTACGCATGGCGTTGGCCAAAGGAATGGATTGTTTGTAGATACTACCCGTCTGGCCGTTCACGTAAGTCGGGTTATTGTAGCAGTCTAACACTTGAACCTCATACATCCCTTGCAGGAAAATACCGCTGTTACCTCTCGACTGGCTCTCTCCAGTGATATTCGTCGGGACCTGCCACTCGATGTGCATCTGGAAATCGTTGAATTTCTGTTTGGTCTGGATATCACCTTTCTTCTTGTTTACGGTAAAAACGCCATCATGTACATCCCATTCGGCCGCACCGCCTTTTACGCTCTCCCAAGCGGAAAGATCCTTGCCGTCAAACAAAACGATAGCGTCGGAAGGAGCCGTGAAACCTCCACCTTTTAAGTCTGTACCCGGAGTGACAACGGGAGGAACCGGTTCGTAAAACTCGGACATCTCATGCGTGATACCGGCATAACCTGTAGGCATCTTGAACTCTTTTTTCTTGTCTTGAGCGACAACGGTAACGCAACCCGCTAAAGCGAAAGCCGCAACTGTAAGCAATCTTTTGTTCATGGTCTAAAATGATTTATTAGTTAGTTAACATTTCTTGCTGCAAATATACCGTTTTTTGCCGAGACTGATAACGATTTGTCAGAAATCTTATTGATTATGATCAAATAATCTTTTCTCGGCCAACTGCTCAAACTTGGTGTTCGGACGACCGTAATTGCAATACGGATAAATACTTATACCGCCTCTCGGTGTGAATATACCAGTAACTTCGATATATTTCGGATCCATTAATTTTATCAAGTCCTTCATGATAATATTCACGCAATCCTCATGAAACGCCCCATGGTTGCGGAAGCTGAATAAGTAAAGCTTCAAGCTCTTGCTCTCTACCATTTTCACGTCGGGGATATAATCGATATGAATCGTAGCGAAATCCGGTTGTCCGGTAATCGGGCAGAGACTGGTGAATTCCGGGCAATTAAACCGTACCCAATAATCATTTCCTTGATGCTTGTTCGTAAATGCCTCCAATACCTCCGGAGCGTAATCCTGTTTATATACGGTAGAGCCACCTAATAAGTGCAACTCTCCTTCTTGTTTTCTCTCGTCCATTTCTTTCATTTACTTTTGATTCTCTTCTTTCCTTTTCAGGTATTTCTCCAATCCGTCCTTGCGAAGTTTGCAAGCGGGGCAATGCCCACATCCCTCAGCCATAACACCGTTATAGCAAGTCAGCGTCTGTGTACGTACTAGATCAAAGACGCCCAGCTCGTCCGACAATTCCCAGACTTCGCTCTTATCCCGGTCCATAAGCGGGGTATGAATTACGAATTGCTCATCCATCGCCAGATTTAATGTTACGTTAAGAGAACGCACGAACGTATCCCGGCAATCCGGATAACCACTATAATCAGCCTCGGAGACACCCGTTACCAAATGATAAATCCCCTTACCACGGGCTAAGATAGCGGCGAAAGTAAGGAATACCATATTACGGCCGGGCACAAACGTATTCGGATAGCTATCCTCCGGCTTCTCTTGATCCATCTCTATGCTCGCATTCGTAAGCGAGCAATTGGGATCTAACTGGCTGATAAGCGATACGTCCAATAACTGAAAAGGTACGTCCGCATCCGCAGCGATCTTTCGAGCGACCTCTATTTCCAAGGAATGTTTCTGTCCGTATGTGAAGCATACGGCCTCTACACGTGAAAAATGCTTCTTCGCCCAGAAAAGGCAAGTTGTGGAATCTTGTCCACCCGAGAAGCATACCAAAGCGGCATCTTGTTGTTTCATATCTTTCTTGTTTTTAATACGTGGTTTAGCAAGCACACGGAAAAGACATCTTTTCAGCCACAAAGATACGCTTTTTTTTAATTCTTTCGAGCGGCGATAAGCAACATCATTGGACGGCGAAGTTCGTCTCGCATCTCGGGAACCGTATCCAGCATCGATTCGTCCGGTTGAGGCTCCACCAGATGGGTGATACAGAAACCCGCCTTGATCAATCCGTTCACGTAAGTCGTAAGTGTCTTATGATATTTGGTTACATCCTCTCCCAAAAAACGAGCATGCCGGACTCCCTCTTGAAAATAATGATCCACCGGCCAATGCGCAGGTTTCCCCTCCGAATCGTAAATCCAATCTTGATTGCCATAAGCAGTAAAAACGGGATGTTCCACAGAGAAGACAAAGACACCCTCTTGCGTTAAACATTTATATACCTCTGTACAAACCTTATCGAACGACTCGAGATAATGGAATGTCAAGGAGCTGATCACGATGTCAAAAGAATTTGGAGCAAAATCAAAATCCTCGATTGCTATTCTTTTATATTCGATCAACGGGGAGGGATTTATCTCCCGTGCCTTGTCTAACATCTTCCCGGAAAGGTCAATGCCTAAAGCGAAGGTCGCCCCTCGCTCTATGGCATATCGACAATGCCAGCCAAAACCACACCCTAAATCCAATACACGCTTTCCGTTAAAATCAGGCAACATCTTCTTTAGCTCATGCCATTCTCCTGCTCCTCTCAGCCCTTGTACAGAGCGAGACATCTGACTGTATTGACCGAAAAAGCGTTCATCATCATACTTATTTTCTTTCATATTATATATTGTAGGGATATCTTGGCCGAAGATACTTATTTTTCGTAGATACCGACATGATTTCCTTCGCTATCTTCTAAAACGGCGAAGTATCCTTTATTTTCCGCTTCAATCTTTGTCTTGGGTATAATAATTTTACCCCCTTTATCCAATACTTTAGATAAAGTGTCCTCGATATCTTGGCTATTAAAATGGATTAAGATACCATCCGGCGAAGGTTGATAACTAGGAGCATAGAACAAAGCCCCAACCACTTCTCCTTGCTCGATAAAACAAGCCATCTTCTCTGTCTCACACTCGAAAACCGATAGTTTTAACCCCAAAATAGTTTCATAGAAATTGATCGCTCGATAAAAGTCTACAGTTGGAATCTCGAAAAAAGCAATTAAATTGTTCATTTTGTTTTCTTTTTATAGTTACTGTTAATGTCCTCGCGAAGACATCACAAAAGTAGAGCGTATCGTATCTATAGGATAGAAGAAAAAGGACATCTTGATCACTCCGAGAAATAATCAGAATAAGGAGCGCATAAGGAAAGATACTCCGTGGGTGTATAGCCGGAAAACAGCTTAAACTCTTTTATCATATGTGACTGATCTGAAAACCCACATTCATAAGCTAATTGAGCGAATGAAATGGATGGATTCTGTTGTACCTTAAATAAAGCCCGTTGCATCCTAACGATACGAAGAAACTCTTTGGGCGTAGCTCCTACATAATCTAAGAAAATGCGGTTGAACTGTTTAGAACTTAGGCATGCGGTTTCAGATAACTCAGAAATATTAGTTTTCGCTTGTTCATTTATTTGATGGAGGACTGCGGATATTCGCTTTAAGTTATATTCATAGCCTTCAAACCTATAAAGACGGTGAATCAAAAACTGCTCGATCAAGCGGATGCAAGTTTTATGATCATCAGCCTCTATCACTTTTCTGGATAATATTGATAATTCCAAATCTTCTATAGCATCCACCGCTATAAGTTCTCCATAAAAGAACTTAAGGGGAAGTTGAAGGATGGCTCTTGCCGCGTACGGCTGAAAAACAACCGTGATCATTTCAATCTTTCCGGCTGACATCACATCTGAAAAGTTGAGGCATTGCCCACAGATGAACGCTTGAGGCTGCGATTCTTTTTTTCCTACTAATAAAAGCCTTTTACCCCTATGAAATACTAATTGTATGCAGCCCGTTGGTAAAGTCCGTTCAGATACAGAAACATCCGCGCCATCTTCCAGTATCCAATAATATCTCACATAAGGAGTTAATATATGAATAGGCTTTATTATTTTAAATGACTGCATCTTATAGAATTTAATTTATCGGGGCAAAGGTAAATAACCCCTAATCAATTCTATAGTAAAAAAGAGACATTTTATATAATACTGCGACATTAAGCTTCAATCAACTATTTTTGGGTATATTCAAAACTGTAGTATGCTTGATTTCATTAAGCACAAAAGAGCTTTGCATCTTCACGATGCCATGAACCTTGGTTAATTTCTCGAACACAAATTGATTATAGGCATCTAAATCCTTAAGAACCACTTTGACAAAGAAATCATAAATACCTCCCGTCGAGTAACATTCCATTATTTCATCGATATTCCGTATTTCTTCTTTGAAGCGTTCGATATGCTCATCATCGTGTACAGCTAAAGATACATTACAGAAAATGATCAAGGGTAATCCTATTTTTTTATTGTCGACCAATGCCACATATCCTTTTATATATCCTTCGTTTTCTAAACGTTTGATTCGTTCGTAAATAGGAGTCTTGGAGATATGAAGTTTCTCAGAAAGCTCTTTTGTATTGATCTTCGCGTCCTTTTGCAAAGAATGAAGAATTTCAATATCTGTCTCATCAAGTAGTGCCATAGTTTTTTTTCCTGTTTTATTTGATTTAATATCCCCGAATTAGAATTATAGAATGCAAAACAGGACAAAAATAGGAAAATTATCGTATTTAAGCTTGACGTATAGGAAAACAATCTTCTTTAAATAACTTTGCAGCAAATAAAAATCTAATTCTAACACAATTATGTTTAAAAGTAAAGATCTTCTGTATCATAGTATCGCCATATTGACAGTCATTATATGGGGAACAACGTTTGTCTCCACAAAAATACTGATTAATACAGGATTATCACCGGTTGAGATATTGTTATACCGTTTCGTGCTTGCGTATTTTTGTATTTTGACTATAGCGCATCGACGGTTGTGGGCTAATTGCGTAAAAGATGAATTCTTATTGTTCTTGTCTGGATTATGTGGTGGTTCCCTATACTTCATAGCGGAGAATACGGCACTGGGCATCACATTGGCTTCCAACGTTTCATTATTGATTTGTACAGCACCGATCATTACAACGGTATTGTCTCACCTATTTTATAAAGAATCTCTTAGGAAAGGACTGTTATATGGATCTTTAGTTGCCTTATTTGGAGTCGGATTAGTTGTTTTCAACGGCAGTGTTCTTTTAAAAGTAAATCCACTTGGTGATTTTCTCACTTTAGTTGCCGCTACGATGTGGGCTTTTTACTGTCTTATCCTAAAGCGTTTGAGTCGTTCTTATCCCACCTTGTTTATTACACGAAAAGTATTTTTTTATGGGATACTTTCTCTTTTCTTCTATTTTGCGATCTACCCTTTAAATATCAAACTAGAGTTATTGAAACTGCCAGTCGTATATTTAAATATATTATTTCTGGGTGTCATCGCCTCAATGCTTTGTTATATCATGTGGAATACGGCAGTCAGAGCCCTCGGAGCATCAAAAACAGCCAATTATATTTACATTGTCCCTCTGGTCACCTTGATAACTTCTGCGATTTTTCTATCAGAAACTATTACGATAGCTTCTGGTATTGGCGCTTTAGCCATTATTAGTGGAGTTTATATCGCAGAGAGGTAAAAATAAAGAAGGGTTACTCATATGAGTAACCCTTTGATTTTCAGTGGTGCCACCAGCAAGAGAACTTTTATTTTCTCTCTGTTGATTATCACCTGTTTATAGTTTCTTCTATTTGGAAATCCACATGATTTAGCACACGATTATGTTTTATCGTTTTGCATCGCTATAAGAACGATTCTATTTTCAAATATCTCATTTTTTATATATTACTTGGGATTCTCCTAAAGGAGTTGCCACGTTGATATTTAGAACTTTATATTTTTAGATTCAAGCATATCCCATGAATTATCCCACTAATTTGCTACGTGCTTTTGCGGTAGTTTGCTCATGGTAAATACTAAGAGCAAAGATAAGAATTTTCTATTTACTTTTCCAAATAGAATACTTTTTATCTTTACTTTATTATTATGCTACTACTATTGTTTATAAATTATATCACTAAAAATAGTTAGTGATAAAAAATGATTTTGAAAAGGGTAATGGTTTTACAAAGTACTATCTACTTTAAAATTCTTAAGATTGTATCATTTCAATAACTAATCACAAAGGTATGCTTAATTTAATAAAAACAAAAATAGTTTATCGGATTAAGCATTTACAATTTATAGTATTTTATCGTATAGGATTCTCAAACAAGAGTCACTCGCTGATATTCAATGTTTTATATTTTCAAATATACTCTATGATTACCTGCATACTTTCGCAATCTTTTAATCAATAGCACTATGCATACTATTATCCAATCGCTTGCTACAATAATTATTGTTTTAATCTACATTAGAGTAAAAGAAAACGGAGTCACTTTGAATTAATTATCGAATTAATGCTTTAATAAAAGCCTTCAAACCTTATTAGGTAAAAGATTAGTTATATCTATCCGCAAAGATAAATCCATCTTTTTCAAGATGCATAAGTGACCCCGTTTATATTATTACACAAATTGATATTATTGGTATTAGTATAGATATTAAAACAAAAACAGTTCCCCAATTAAAAAAATACCATTGAAGATAATTCTTTACTAATGTAAATTTTTCTACTTTTTCACCACCTTCTATGAGTCCCCTATAATAATCTATAGAAGAATGATTTAAGTTATATTGCTTAATTATTAAATTGTATTTCCTTATAAACTCTTTTTTTTCTTCAATATTAAGAGTTCTATTTTCTTCGATATATAATTGTAGCATATCATTATATTCTGTCAACTCACAACCGCATGCATGATAGTTTTCAGCTTTTTTATCAAATCGAGCCTGAGTTGATAATAAAGATATTACCAATACATAAACAGAAAAAATGATTGTTAGAATAGTAATAAGATTAGATTTATTAGAGTATTCATCTAAAAAAGGAAGTAAATTAACACCAACTATAGAAACAGAGGTTAATGCCATGCTAACGTTGGAAAAATAATAATATCTTTCCATTCTCTTTGCTGCTGCAAATCTAGCTTTCTTTGTTGTCCAGATTTTATCTGATAACTTTTCTAAGAATATTTTATTTCCCATTTTAAAAACATTTATCCACTGACAGAACCATTCATGAAATCAATATCTTTTTCATATGAGCTCAATTCTTTCTGTTTCATTTTCTCATATAAATTAATGATTTGTTCATCAGTATAGGTCTTGCTAATATTAATCAAATTTTTCTTTTCAAGTTCTTTTTTCTTTTTCAATACCGAATCAACAGCATCATAATCGTAGATGTAATTACTGTTATTATAATTATATCTAATTTCAAAAAATGCACGATGTATTGATTTTAAATTACAAGGAACATCTTCTCCAAGAAAAGTAGAGCGACGACAGTATTTTTCTATTATTTTATCAATACGATATAATATAGAATAGTCAGTTATACGAGAATAATATACAATCCATCCATAACGCTTAGAAAGGCTTTTGGCTCCTGTAATTTTTTTATTTAAAGTTTCAATAAAATATTCTTTTAAGCCCTCGTTATCGTTTCTGAAGCAAATTGGACGTAAATCTGACTCATTATATAATTTTTGATATTCTGTAAATATTCCTGCAATACGAGTTAGCAAAAGTGCTATTTTATTTTCTGGAACTGATATAATATTAGGGGTTATCCAATATCCCAAAAACAGAACTCCATTTTTCACTTTACCACATTGGGTTTTGTCCTTGTTTAATAGCAAATGCTTTTTTGATAATATTTTTCTTAATGCAGTCCTCATTTCATTTGCCTTTCTTGGCAATATAATCATTATATCATCAACATATCGTGAATAAAAAGGAACTACTTTATTCATGTATTCATCCATGTCTGATAAATATATTTCTGCCAGTATATTCGATATAGCTAATCCTTGAGGTATACCTTTATGATTAATTGCATTTTCTCTTTCCTTTTTTGGAAAAGATGAACTAAAAGTAGGAGTTTTAATAGCCTTTTCAATCAAAGATATAACTCGTTTATCCTTTATTTTAGTTTTTAAAATTTCTAAAAGTATTGTATGATCTATATTTTCATAGAACCCTTTGATATCAGTTTTTAAAAACTGATATTTAGGATTTTTCTGCATATAGCAAAATATTTCTTCTACTCGATTATTAGGAAGTTTCCTGTTAACATAATCAGCATAAATATCATTTAGATACTCCTTCAATACGATTAATGTTAGCCGATCTCTTACTGTTGCAACTGAAAGAACACGAGGAACCTTTTTAGCACCTTTTGATACTAATTTTTCAAGGTAAAAAGAAAAATTATAGGAATCATTTAAGCATTTTCGTCGTATTATGGCAAACTCAGTATCACTACGAAAAGTTGAAGGAGATATTCCATCAACTCCCTTTGTAGGTTTTACTGATATTTTTGATTCATATAGTAACCTTATATTATTGATATCTAATACTTCTTCAAATGTCATGTGCGTTTCTCTCAAAAATGTAGCCTCAATAAGAACCACATATATTATTGGCATTGAAACTGCTATTGCTTTAGCAAAGATAGGGAATGATTTTATAATTTCCAACACAAAGAATAAAAGCATTTAGTTTATAGGAAGATTATTTCCAAAGAATGTCTTATTTCACACATTTTCCGTAAAATGAAATACTTACCCCTATGCATTTTCTTGCTCCCCGATATGTTACTTAGAAAAAAGGAATTACAACTTATGTACTTTCTTCTTTTTCTTCTGACGTTTCTGTGCCTGCAATTCCTCTAATAAAGTTGCCTTGTGATTATTGCTATCTCTCAAAGAGAAAATAGACAAGAGAGCATCACCCCTACTATCGTACTGCTGATTGTTAGAATGCCTATTTTCTTCCTTGTTGTCAAGGTTACAAGAAATATTATTTTCTTTTTCACTGGCTTGTATTATGTCTTTTTTCTTTTCGCCAGTAAAAATTTGATTCTGTAATTCGAGCTGTTCGGAAATAGAGCCATTCTTCATTGTGTTGTGGTAGTCAAACGATTCGGATTGTTGGCGGTTGTAGCCAAACAGTTTATCAAAGCCCTGTTCTGCTTGTTGAAAGAGATTCACACGGTCGAAGCCTCCTTTTATTACTCCGTTCTTGGTGTTTTTGTGATTGGTAAGCGGTGATAGCTTCTTTTTGTTAGTTTGGTCTTTACGACTCACAATCAAATGACAGTGCATATTCAGTTCGTTATCGGAACGGTTGCGGTCAAAATGGATTTTACCGTAAAACTTTATATCCGTTTCGGATAGCCCTTTATTGAAATTCTTGGCGTATTCAGGAATAAATACTTCCCTGATATACCGTTTCATGGCTTCGGCTTTCTCTTGTTCTGTTCTACCCATTGCCCGGAGCTCCTTTTCCGATGGGCTGACATGGATAGCGAAAAACTTGGCATCCGTTTTCAAGAGTTGCCCGATATTGGTATCTATATCTTTTATAACTTTTGATTTATAGATATTCTCCTCCGTCAGGTTGAAAAAGCCGTCGGTATAGATACCCTGCTGCATCCGTTCCATATCTTCATGCTCCATGTACGAAGCTAATTGTCGGCTACTCCCTGCATTGTTATATGTTCCTGCGGATGGTGGGGCAAAATCTATGTGCATGGCTCTATGTGTTTATCAGATTAATAATTTCTGCCTTTAGGTTCTCTTTCCGTTTACTATCCATTACACCACAAGCTGATAACTCCGAATAGAGTTGTAACAGTTGAAATAACTTCTTATAATCCCGTTGGTGTATCTGATATAGTGCGTTAAGTTGCTTTCCCTGTTGGTTGATTACATCGGCGTGCTTGCCGAACTGTTCACTTACCTTTTGCAGTACGGCTGTTTGTTTCCCCTGATTAGATTCTAACCACGAAAGAATAAGCGTTTCTAACGTCTTGCCGATAGTATCAAATCGAACAGCAATAGAATTGGCGGTTCGTATCATGGGATTTAGTTGTTCTTCCTCGTAATGACGGATGAAGCGGATTATATCGTCCTGCCGTTTATTTATTTTCGCCAGTTCCGATTTTACGGATTTCGGTGCTTCCGATGGGTTGATACACGCTTTATCAATATAGACAAATGCCAAACGAACTATTTCACCTTTTTTCAGCGAATAGCGTTTGCAAAGCTTATCTATTAACTTTCCCGTCTGTCGGTCTATCCCAATGGTGGTAAGGGTGGATATATTATTAGTCTTATCCATGATTATAACTTTTTTATAAGGAATGTGAGATTCATTTAGTTGATTATAAGCGAAATACATTTTCGACTTATAATCACTGTTATAAACGGTTACGAATGTAACCCATTAAAGCCGAAGGCTTTGCCCCGCAGGGCAAGAGGGAGAACAGGACAAAGTCCAGTTCCCTCTTGCTCGATTTAGCGAAACGGGCTGAACCGATAGGTGAAGCAGTTTCTGCTAAATCGGGGTGGTAGCACAGAGAAATAGCCTAAACACAGACTTCTTTCTCTTGCTACCTTTTGCTTTCAAGGCTGATTCTCTAATTGATTGGCTTTTTCAAACTGTTTGTAGGTTTGGAAATCGGCACGTTCACGAACGAAAGACCGAATATCACCAGCACGATAATAAGTTTTCTTTCCGATGGTGAAGAAAGGTAGTTGACCGCTTACCCTATAACGTTGAAGAGTTCGGAAAGATACTTTCAGAAGAAAGGCTAAATCCTGATTATCGAGTATCTTTTCATTATCATCTAATACTTTATCAGTATTGATTAGGGATTTTAAGTCTTTCCCTATTTCAGTAAGTTTCTTGGATAGCCTCTCCATCCATTTCTCAAAGTTTTCGTTGTCTATATACATTTTGCTTCATTTTTTAGTGATACATCATGAATGTCAATCGATTGATGATGCAAAAATCGGTAGAATGGAGAATCAGAAAAAGAGGAGTAGTTACCTACTCCCCTGAAAATAAAATTCAAATAGTTATAAATGAGTGGAATATAAAAACATTTTGTCTAATGTTTGTTAGCTCGTTTACGGGCTTCTTTGTTAATTGCATTCTTTAAGGCATCTAATGTTTTGGTCAGATTGAATGGTTTACGCATAAAAATAGCATCCAGTTTATCGTATATACTTCCAAATCTTAAATTGAAAAGGACTTCAAAACCGTGAGCTAAACGAACTAATGGGACGGGCTTTCCGTCTTTTCCGACTACTTCGCCTAAAAAGGATAATCCTATTACTATTTCAGCAATACCAATAATCCCCAAGTCCTTTGACTTAGGGATTACATATAGATCTGATTCGAATGTTGGTGAGGTGGGAGAATCAAATGATTCAGGATGCTTAATTTTTAGACTTAATAGTTCCAATTCTACATTGATAATAGCCAGCACTTTGTGCAGATAAGAATTTTTAAGCGCATTTTTCCCCCTGCCCGTACTGATATAGCTCTTTTAAGGGTGCTATCTCAATACGAGTGAGATTCAGCATCCGAAAGATATTGGAGTTATCTTTTGAACTGCCAATTGTTGCTATGCACCTGATAAATTCGTCATAAGCGTCTTGCATTTCTGTGTCAGTTACTTTTTGTGAGGAATCAGTCAATAAGATGATAATCCTCGTTTTTGATAAATCATTCATAGGCATGAGTGTTTAATAATTAATGAGTATTAATAATCAGACCAAAGTCTGTTACATGTTGCTGAATGATTTCTTTATGTCTTTAAAACATGAATCCAATCTTTATTGAAATAGCATGATGGCTTAACTTCTCTGCAAACTCAGCTGTAAACAATGATTGTTTTTGCGTTTTCAGCCGTTCAAGTTTCTGGGATTCATATCCTAAAGTCAAGAATAACTTCTTACTTTTACAAATTGAATATTCTACCCCAACAGACGGATTCAAATAAAAACCTCCATTAGCATTTTTATCCGGTGCAAAACTATATCCAACGCCACATTCTATATAAGGAGTGAATTTTCTAGGCTTTATGATTAACAATTTTGCATCGGCAAATAGCGGAATCAGAGTTTTCTCATAAATAGATAATCCTGTCCCGATACCGACCGATAGCCGTTTGTTGATAGCATAATAGCCAAGAGCTTGCCACGTAAACGGAGTGGTTGCCGGCTCGTTCATGTCAATCCCTGTTCCTACACTTGTAGCAAAAGTGAAGCGTTCTGTTTGTTGCGCTGTTGCAATAGCAGTAGCGCAACAAACTATAATAAGTAGAATAATCTTTTTCATTGAATAATTACAGTTATACGTTTCACAATATGTAAAGCAGTTGTCAGCCCCGATGTATCTTTATTGACTTCTCCGGAACTACCGTCAGGGCTGCTATGCCCCATCAGATTTGCTTCAAATGATTTTTCACTTTTCGATAAATCTACATTGGCAGCGTATACGATTGCAGGTTGTCCGCTTCCTTCTTTACCTCCTGAATAGTTGGCTTCTCCATCTTTGGCTGATTTAGGGAAGGCTTCATTGAAATCAGTGGAATGATTTATTTCTATTTTTACTACGAACTTCTTTAATGCTGTTGCCGGATTTAGTTTAATATCAAAGCTTTCGTGTGGGGTCGCTCCTGATATGCCATCTATTAATGGCTCTTTCTTTGTTGGCAAATAAAGTCCATCATCGTATTTAACTCCACGTGAATAACACCAATGAGGTAGAGCTTCTTTTCGTCGGTTTCCTCCCGATGCTTGCCAAGATTGAGTGGCGATTTTATGAGTTACATAAACCGTTGAAAGATAATTTCCTTGTGTATCTTCCAACCAAATAGCAATTTGCGGTGGATTCTTTTTATTAATACCCAAAAACAAAGGAAAATCATGCAGCCATTGTTCACCCTGCTCTATGCAGATTTTTACATCTCCTTTCTCATACTCAATTAGTTCCTTTTGGCAGGAACAAAGGCTAATGAGCCATAAATAAATGAATGTCAATCCCATTTTCTTCATGTTAGTTTTATTAAATTGTTATTATATCATTTGTTACTTATCGGGAACATTGCAAGCAAAAAAAGATTATCTTAATAATGTTTCAATATTCTTACGAGGAGAATAGGGCACTGGATTGGCATAACCTATTCTCAATATCAAGGTAGGATATTCCTTATTAATAGGTAACTCTTTTCGTAGAGCAATCGACAATGTGGTAACTTCACATGGTTGGTTCAGGAAAGCGTAAGAAATTCCTATTTCACTAGTTTTTAATAAAAAGCGTTGAAGGCTTCTCCCTAAATTAAGCCATTCTTCAATGGTATTATTCTGCGTGGTATATATAACGAAATGTGAGGAAGAACCGATTTTCTTCCTATCCGATTTATTTTGCATATTGGATTTTAGGAATAAGCGAACTATGGGGCGTGCAAATATTCCGGGCAATGGCGGGTTTCCGAAAACGAGATAACTTAATCCGTTTTGTGTCTCTGTAACCTGTTTCTTATTAAATCTCATCCACGAAAGTAATTCATTTTTAAAAGCAGCATCATTCATCTGAATTTCATTCCCTTTCAGTATGTACTTGATAATTGTGTCGGCAAATGGTGTACCTATTTCGGCAAAGTAGAATTGAACAGCATCTTCTTTTTGAATGGATTGAAGCTGTTGCAGCATTTCATTCGATACTTTATTACCATTATAGACACTACGGTTTGTTTGCCGTTTTTCTATTTGATGGAATAGAGGATTTTCAACCATGAGGTCATTCTTTGTTAATTCAAGAATGATTCCTTTGATGCTATATTCAACTATTTGAGTTGTATAGCCGAAATGGTTAGCCGCAATACATAGGTTTTCGACTGCACAACCTAAACTAATGAATAACTCCCGGTTATTTCCATCAACGACAGGTAATGCAACCTCGAAGTTTGGAATAACCGTAATTGTATTATCAGCAATGTGAAATTTCCAAGGTTGCGTGTTATGTCCCGAAGGAGCCTTAGAAGCATAGCTGGCTATTTGTATGAAATCAGTATTCATTTTGAAATATCTTATTGATAAAGACCTCAATTCCTTCGTTTATTTGTTCCCAACCGGAGTTTTCATTTAGGGGGATGCCGTTATATACCGGACAGAAATCTTCCAGCATCACCAGATAAGTAATAGATGCAGTCAAGAGGGAAGCCATTACCGCTATCTCCTTTTGCGGATGTCCTGTTAGTTCACTCACTTTTTTAATAAGGTCTATTCCAACTTTTTCCCGCTGCTCTCTTAGCTTTACGATCATATCATTATTGCAAGATAGTTCCCAGCGATAAAGCCTTTTTAAAGTAGGATTATTCCTTAATTGCTCAATCTGTCCTTGAAACATACCTTTCACGAATGCAGGTAGTTCTTTACGGCTGGGATATTCAAGTGGGAAATTGAGCCAAAAATCATGTTGCCGTATGTAAGCAGCCATAAGTCCCTCTACCGAACCAAAATAGCGGTATATCAATATCTTTGAAACACTTGATTGGGTAGCTATAGCGTTAATGCCGATTTTCTCGAAGCCATCTTCGGCAATCATTTTACCGATAGTATCCAGCAACCGTTTTTCAGTAGCTTCCCGATCTCTTTCGCCTGTTGTGCTTTTTCCTGCCATTTTATATATTGTTACTATTTGGGAACAAATATATGTTACTTATCGGAAACATACAAATAATCTGCTTGGTAAATTTGCAGTGGTAGAAAGTTTTTTACTATCAAGCCAATGCTGAACTTACTATGCCATCCATAGACAGTTTTTAAAACGGCTCTTGATTCTTCTTTCATTTGCCGATGAAAATAGAATCAACGTGTTTTATAAACCATTAAAAATTAGAAGTATGGAAGTAGTAACCATCGAAGGAAGAACATTTTCGTATGTCTGCGAACGGTTCATGGAGTTTGCCAAACGGATAGAAAGTTTGTGCAGCACTCATACACAGAAAGTAGAAAATTGGCTGGATAGTCAGGAAGTGTGCCTGTTGTTGGGCTTTAGCAAACGAACGTTACAGTATTACCGGAGTAACGGAAGATTGTCTTATTCTCAAATAGGCAGTAAGATTTATTATAAATTTGCTGATATTGAAAGAATTATTGCGGACAGTGAAACACTGAATCAATCACCCAAACAAACCATGCCTTATGAAAAGAACTAAAGAAGATTATCCGTCCTTCAATTTGTTTTCTATTGTCGGCACATGGGAAAGCATTAATCTGAATCCTACGGTTATTATCTACCGGAACGACAAAGATTATCTTCTTTCTATTATATATGTATCGGAAACCACCAAACAGGCTTCTCCTGCTACGTATGAGATACAAAAAGATGGTAGCCAGTATTTTATTGTCACTGCATCCAAACGGCTCTATATAGATTATGATCCGGCAAAAGATGTACTTAGCATTTCATCACTAGGTGACTATCTGCGTAACTAATTAATCAGACTGCTAATCATATAACTGATTAGCCATCTGGAAATCTTGAAATCAATATTTCAATAAAACAATCTTTCAATCATGGAACTAATAAATAAAGATACACCACAAGTCAAAGAATTTATTTCTTTGCTCGATTCAATGCTGAACGGCATTGAAATTATAGTAAAGCACTACAAGCCCCACTTGAACGGAGAACGTTTTCTTTCTAACCATGAAGTTTCCAAGAAGCTGAATGTCAGTTTGCGAACCCTACAAGAATGGCGAGATACAGGATTAATACCCTTTATCCAGATAAAAGGTAAAATCATCTACCGCCAAAGTGATATTGATAAGCTACTCCAAAAACACGACTTTGAAAGTTGGAAAGAATAACCTACCACTCTCAAAAACATTGTTTTTCGGAATTTAATTTGAATCATTGACTTTTCCAGTGAAGTATTTAGTCTGTGCAAGTCTTTAGATGAAAATACGCTCGAACATAGTGAGAGGAAGATTTTCTTCTAAACCGAAGGCTTGGACTTGAACAGGCTAAATACAGAACTTATCTTTGTCAATGCTTCATATTGAGTTCTGAAAAACTTACTTTAAAAGAAAAGGATTGAGAAAATGAATTTTGAAAAGTAATTTATATATGGATATAGTAGCAATAGAAAGAGTTTCCTTCGATTCTTTTAGAAAGAAGCTGAAACAGATTATATCATTAGCAGATAATACTTTTTTATCTTCTTCTGATATGTGTATTGAGAAAGAATGGATAGAGGGCAAGACATTGGCAGCTTCCTTAAATATTTCTTTGAGAACATTACAGTCTCTACGGGAGAGTGGCAAACTTTCTTTTTCGACAGTTGGCAAGAAAGTATATTATAAGGTTGCCGAAGTACAAAAATTATTGGATTCAGGTAGAATAAAAGTAACCATTAAAGAATAATTGCTTGTGGATTTGTACACGAATGAGGATAGCCAAGAATTATTGCAATCGTTAGATAGGGCTTTGCCTTATATAGAATATGCATTGAAGAATAATAAGCCCATGTTTGAGGGTGAACGGTATCTGACAAGCGAAGAACTTTGTTCTATTCTCAAAATCAGCCGTAGGACTTTACAGTATTATCGGGATGATGGTATTTTCCCTTTTATTCAACTTCCGGGCAAAGTGCTGTTTCGTGAATCGGATATAAAGAAGGTTTTGGAAGATAGGTTTCGTTCTGCCTATAATATAGAAGATTATTCTCTTTAGCTTTTAATATAATGAAGATAGATAAACGGCTACCGTCTGAATGGATTGGGTAGCCGTTTTCATCTTTAGGTGGTTTTAGTAGAGAAGTTCTCCCGTACGTTCTGCATATCTCGGAGAATACTCTGATCTAATACTTTTGCGTACCGTTGTGTCATTTTCGTATTGGTATGACCGAGCATCTTAGATACATTTTCCAATGAAACATTGTTAGCTAGCGTAACGACAGTCGAAAAAGTATGACGCCCTGTATGAGTGGTCAGGTTCTTCTTAATTCCGCAGAAATCAGCTATTTCCTTCAAATAACTGTTTGCCTTTTAATTGCATGGAACGGGTAATAATGTACCTTTCTTTTCGCAAATCGGATAGCCTTTGTATTTATCCAATATAGCTAACGGAATATCCAAGAGTGGAATGTTACACATGATTTTTGTCTTTTGGCGAGCCTTTCTTATCCAGATGTTACCTTCATTATCTGTTACTAAATGTTCAGGCTTCAATTCCGATACATCTATGAACGCTAACCCAGTCCAGCACTGAAATAAGAAAATATCACGTACCAATTCCAGACGTGGTACATTGAAAACTTTAGTTCGCAAAATCTCTAATTCTTCTTTGGTTAGAAACTCCTTGTGTACTTCCTGCTCATGAAAATGGATATTCATAAACGGATTCTTATCTATCCAGTCGTTTGCAAGAGCCATGTTAGTAATCTTCTTGACTACTTTCATGTAGCGGATAACGGTATTCTCTTGCAGATTCTTTTTTGATTTCAAGAAATGAATATAATCTTGAATGATGGCATTATTTATTTCTTTCATCGGAATATCCTTTAGATGGTACTGTTTTAGAAGCATTTCTTTAAAATACTTCAAGCATGTATCAAAACGGGAGACAGTGACCTTTGCGTAATCCTTGCCGATCAGTTCCCTGCATTTGTCGTTATGTTCTTGGAATACTTCAAAGAACATCTTATGCTTTTCATCCAGTCCGAGAAAACGTCTTTTAATCTCCATCGGATTAATAAGTTTGTTTTCATCTTCCAAAGTCCGATGAATCTCATACAAGCGTAATTTTATCGATTCCAAATAACGGTTTACTTCTACTGATTTAGAATCCTTACCTGTACATCGTTCTTTGGCTTGTGACCAAAGTTCAGGCTTAACGGTTCTTTTTAGCTGCATTTCAGCTAATTGACCTTGAATAGTTATCCGCAACATGATAGGTGTTTCACCTGATTTTACTGTTCTTGTTTTGCGGATGAAGAACAGCACGTTGAAAGTCTGTCGTTTCATACTCTAAAAATTAATGTTTAAAGTTACTGAATCGTGCAGAATAGCAAGAATCAAACGATAAGACAATCAACGACTTACGGTACAATTCGTGGACATTTTTTTCGAGACTAAAATTGTCCACGATTTAGCACTACGGAAGTGCGTTATTTTGCCAAAAATATGCGGATTAGGAGAAAAAGAAAATCCCTGAAATGTTTAATTTTCAGGGATTTACCAAATTAGAAGTCTTTTAAAAGTGGTGCCACCAGCAACCGAAAATCGGTTTATATGACACTATCTCTCAATAAGTTATATCTTTATTACGATGTTAGTCCCTTGAATAAGGTTTTCACAACTTTGCACCGTTCAACACAATTTTGTGTCTTAGGTTCGATTTCTGCGTGCAAAGGTAGATATTTATTTGGAATTATCAAATCTCCAAGAAGTTTTTTTAGCATTTATATATTTTCAAATGCTACATTCTCGTTTTCGTAAAACGAAAACAAGAATATTATCTATTGAATAACAGATATTTATATGAAGTGTATAGAATAATGGGTAACGATATAGAAACGAGCGAAATTCTTTTATTTGCCTTATGTTTCTACTGTTCAATACTCTGCTACAAAAATAGTTATATACCTTTAAATGCCAATAATGTCTTTGTAAAACTGTAATAAATTTGTAGTTTTGTCTAAAGCATGAGATTAGTAAAAATATCATTTCCTGAAAATATCAAGTATATGGAGAACTTCAATGTACAATTCAGCAAGCATTCTCGGTTGGAATTATTAAAACATTTTTTTGAAGAACATGGTACTTATATTGAACTCAAAAAGGGAGAACAATTTTCTGTTCAGGGTAAAATGAACCGCCGGGGGGCTTATATTGAAAACGGCTTATTGAAGTATACTCATGTGGATGAAAGAGGAAATATACATATAGTAGGATATACCTTTTCAAATGAATTTACAGGGAGTTTGTGCACACTTATAAATCCCAACCAGCCGTCATTAGTCACCATTGAGGCTGTTTGTGATTCAAAGATTTACTATCTACCGTATTCAAAGTTAGAGGATTTTTTTGCCACAAATGCCGAGACTGTACAAATAAAGTGCACCCTTGTCGAACAATCCTACTCGTTAATGTATCATAGATTATTGGATATGTATTGTAAAACTACGGAAGAACTTTATCTTGATTTATTGAATAGATGTCCCGACATTCAAGAGTTTATTACGTTGAAAGAAGTGGCTTCTTTCTTACATGTCACACCGGAAACAATCAGTCGCATACGCCGTAAACTGAACAAATAGCTTACAATAATGAAAGAATTTAACTCATACCTCAACAATTTGGACTATTCCCTTTTAAAAGATTTATTTGCGAGAAAAGGGATATTGCGTACTTACCATAAGAAAGATTTCTTTATCCGGCAAAATGAGGTGGAACGTTTTGCTGGATGGGTACAACATGGCACATTTCAATATACGCATATTGACGAAGAAGGAGAAGAACACATTGTAGGATATGCTTTTACCGATGAATTTGTATGTGACTATTCTTCTTTTATGAAAAGTAGTCTGTCGGCTGTGAGTATTCAAGCGTTAACAGACTGTTCTGTTTATGAAATATCACGCCATGATATTATAGAATGTTGGGAAACGAATATGGAAACTCAACGATTAGGAAGATATGTAGCTGAAAATCTATATGAAATGGTGTATGAACGATTGCTCGATTCGTATTGTACACCTGAAATACGATATCAAAGACTAATGAAACGTTGTCCTGACCTTAAAGATACTGTACCCTTGAAAAGTATAGCTTCTTTCTTAGGGGTTACTCCTGAAACAGTTAGTCGCATACGCCGCAAACTGGAGAAATAGCCAATCTTTTAACATCCATTATACCGGGGTCTTGACAATTGTCAAGACCTTTTTTCTTTATTCTTCCGTTCTTTGCCACTTTAAGAAATCAATGTTCAATCACTTAAAACAGCAACAACATGAAGAAGAAAATTACTTTTCGCATGATGTTTTCCATAGTCACAATATATTTCATGCAGCAAATTTATAATGGTAAATGAATTGGATAAAGAAATGGATATAGATAAATATAAAATAAGAAATTGGGCTAAAGAAGACTTCCCTGCTTTAGCTAAATATCTTAATAATAAAAAGATATGGGATAATTGTCGTGATAGCCTACCATATCCTTATTCTGAAAACGATGCGCAACAGTTCATCCAGTTCGTTTCAAATCAAAACGAACAAAATAATTATTGTGTCGAAGTAAATCAGGAAGCAGCTGGTAATATAAGTTTCGCTCGTGGCATTGACGTGGAACGCTACAATGCTGAATTAGGGTATTGGCTTGCCGAACCTTATTGGGGTAAAGGGATTATGACTCAAATATTAGTACTTGCTATTAGTGGCTATTTTTCCCATACAGATGTGATACGTATTTATGCAAATGTTTATGCTGATAATATATCATCAATGAGAGTATTAGAGAAAATAGGCTTTCGTAAATGTGGCATACATTGTAATGCCTATTTCAAAAATGGAAAATTTTTAGATTGCCATTATTATGAATTGCTAAAATCTGATTTTAGAATATGAATATTATGATATGCAAATTAACACAAGAAGAATATAACAATGCTGCTGATTTGTCCTATCAAGTATGTATGGAATGTGGCAGGAATGATTTCACCCAAGAAGGTATTGAAACCTTTAAAAGTTTCGTGTATGACACATCGATGATGAATACGCTTGACATATATGGCGCTTTTGACAATCATTTATTGATAGGAATAATCGGTGTACATCGGGAAAGGCAACATATATCCCTTTTCTTTGTCTTGTCACACTATCATCGGCAAGGAATAGGAAAATCATTATTTGATTATATGATGAACAATTGTAATTTTACTTATATAACAGTTAATTCTTCAACCTATGCAGAAACTTTTTATACATCTTTAGGCTTCAAAAAAGTGGGTGAAAAAGAGCTTAATAAAGGTATTGTTAGTATCCCTATGGAGAGAAATATATAATTATTGTCAATCACTTAAAATAGAAATAAGATGAAAAAGAAAATTACTTTATGTATGGTGCTTTCCACATTCATTATTTGCGCCATTTTATGTCTGACAAATTGTAGTAACGACGATGCCCCTACTTCTGTCTTCACCCCCGAAGCCCTGAAACAAACTACTTGGCAAGCGCAAATGACCGTGTACAATATCGAAGATGAGATAGACTACACAAAACAATCCATTCTTCAGTTTTCCAACGAATCAGAAGGCATTTATACAAGAACGAACGAATCAGACGGATATATGTGGAACACAGATTTTACTTACCAAGTAAATGGAAAAATCATCACGTTCGACAACATAGCAGGTCCATGGACGGTGCTGGAATACACAGGAACACACCTCGTAATGGAAGCCTATAATCCCAATAAAATGGTGTGGACGTTGGAGAAGATGTATTAACCTAAAAATAGCGGATATGAAGATTTCAACAATTCTCTTTGTCTGCCTACTAATGGCAGCTTGTATGCGGACAAAATCCTTTCACCGGATAAACGGCTGGTACTACGTAACATCACAGACTACAGACAGCCTTTCACAAACACCTTTCCTTACTGTTAAGGATTTCGATACTTTACGTTTGGAAACTGATGCTTTTGGACACTCGGTCATTACCGGTGTCTTCCTCCAAGATAAATTGCCTATATGGAGAGAAGCCACAACAAAGAGTGTAGGAAAGTACATCGCTTTTGTTTTCAATGACACGGTGATAACTGCTCCTCAGGTTAATAGCCCCATAGAAAGCGGATGTTTCCAAATTTCCAATTCGCATGGATATGATTTGGAACGTATCTTTAGGGAATTACAAAAAGAAATTGATACATCAAGGTTTGGACATTAAATATTAACTGGAAAATGGGAACATTAGGTTGTATAAATGATATGCTACAACGGGACAAAGAGAACCGTGAGCTTCGCAAGTTGAATAGAGACAGGATGAAAGAACATCACAAATACCTTGTAGGCAAAGGTAAAAATGCTGATTTATCCAATGTTTCCATTGAAAAGATAGAAGAAATTCGTAAAAAAACCATAGAAAAGGAGCAATCAGACCAAATATATCTGTTTAGGATATATATATTTCTTACAATATGCCTTTTAGTGCTATTTTTATCGGGATTACTTTGCTATAAACTATTTTTCTAAATACCCAAAACATAACAACTTGCGGATTACAATATTATGAATTGAAATAAGCCTTTTCCTAACTCTCGCTAAGGCTTGTTTTTCTATATGAATACATACATGAATCTAATTTTAGAACAGCGATTTTTCCGCTTATTGTCGGAATATTCACAACGTAAAGTTTCTGTATCGGAGTTTACAGAAGCTATTGAAGAGTTGGCTATTCATGTAGCCAATTTTAGCATCAATGAACAGGATTACAACGTTTTACTACGTTATTTTTCCTTTGGCTTGCACCGTCTTAAATCGTATCGTGTACGGTTTGAGCAAGAAAAAAATGCCCTATCTGCATCTAATTGATGAAGCGATAGGACTTTTGAACACAGAAATTCGTCTTATCGAATGGCGCATCAAGTACCCGGAACAGTTGCAGCAACGCACCAACAAACAAGCCCTTTCCCCTCTCTATCTTGCTGACAAGACAACCCTTATCAACATCATGGAAATGGTAAGCGGTCTGTTCCTCTCCAAAGACATCGTGTATCAGAACGGCAAGCCCGCCTACTTGGTGGACTTGGCGAAAGCCTTTGAATGGCTGTTCAACATCAGGATAGGCGACTGTTACCAAAAACATGAGGACGTGATAAGACGAAAGCCGGGCAAACTGACCGGGTTTCTTAATGGATTGGCAGAACTTATCAAAAAGGAACATGACAAGAAAGGGTACAGATAACCAACGGCTT
>NZ_QTLZ01000036.1:0-28170 GCF_003635425.1 Parabacteroides sp. AF27-14 | reverse complement strand
TGATGTTGAATGTTTATGCAAATTTATAACGATAAATTATTATACAATGAATACAATGGGGAACGCATCTAACTATCATTATTGTTGAGGTGACCTACTATAAAAGAAAAGGCCATCCGTCACGGACAGCCAATCTCATTGTTAACCTTAAATCTAATACCATGAAAAACACAGTGCAAATATAGAGACTTTATGTTATGCAGCATAATTTTCCAACAAGAAAAGCTTACTCATTAACTTTATTTAAGACAAACATGCTATACAACATAGAATTCAGCTCTTTTTATCTCGTTTTTTCTATTAATAGCGAAATACTACCACTATAAATATTTCTTACCTTTGCATTTATAAACATAAATATGGATTAATATAAGAAATCATGCTAATTATAGGTATAGCGGGCGGGACTGGTTCCGGGAAAACTACAGTGGTAAAAAAGATCATAGAGAGTTTACCTCCCGGCGAGGTCGTATTACTCCCTCAAGATTCTTATTACAAAGATAACAGCCATGTGCCGGTAGAGAAACGTCAATATATTAATTTCGACCATCCCGACGCATTTGATTGGCCGCTCCTCTCAGAGCAAGTCACCTTGCTGAAAGAGGGGAAATGCATCGAGCAGCCGACTTATTCTTATCTTACCTGCTGCCGATTGCCCGAGACCATTCATATCGAGCCTCGTGATGTTGTCATCATCGAAGGGATCCTCGCTTTATGCGACCCTCAATTACGAGACTTGATGGACTTGAAAGTATTTGTCGATACAGATTCGGACGAACGTCTTATCCGTGTGATCCAACGGGATATGATCGAGAGAGGACGCACGGCGGAAGCGGTAATGGAACGCTATACCCGGGTACTAAAGCCTATGCACCTGCAATTTATAGAGCCTAGCAAACGATATGCCGACCTAATTATACCCGAAGGAGGAAGCAACCAGATCGCCATCAATATATTGAAAATGTTTATCGAGAACAATCTGGGGCTTCCCCATACAGAAAATCAATAAACCAATCGTTCCGACAGGGATCTCCCCAATATAAATGCGTGTACCCCGCCAATACGTTCTTGTAGCGATATAGCGGGGTATCCGTTTGACCTCCTTTCGCCGTAAAGGCTTTCGCTACCGAAGGCAGCGGGCTTTCCATAGGCACGATCCGGGAATAATGGAACTCATGCCCTCGTAGGACATCATTCTTATAGCATAAAGTCCGATACCCTAAACGTAACTTCATGTTCTCCATCGTGGCGGATTGTGGTAATACACCGGCCATTGGATAGGCATTCCCATCCGTACCGATAATCTCTTTACAGAGATACATCATCCCCCCACATTCCGCCAGCAACTTGCCCCCCACTTCCACAAAGGAATGAATCGATTCACGCATCCCGGAATTCATGCTCAACTCCGATAAATACAACTCGGGATATCCACCCGGCAAATAGACAAAATCGGCCTCCGGTAAACAATCATCCCTCAATGGACTGAAATAGGTAATCTTGCCTAGAGTAGATAAGAAATGTATATTTTCCTCATATGAGAAATTAAAAGCGGGATCACGGGCGATGGCTATATTTAAGTTTGCCTTTGAAACAGTCCTCATGACTTCCTTAACCCGAGGAACTGGCTGTCGCTCTGGCAAAGCCGTGATTGCCAACAGGCGGTCTATATCCACATGCTCCTCCACCAAGCAAGCAACCCGGTCCGCAAACTCCTCAAAGCAAAAATCCTCATCCAACGACAACCCCAAATGCCGGCTCGGGATCTCTACATCCGCACACTTCGGTAGATAGCCTAACGCTTCCACACCCGCATCCTCACACGCTTGTCTCAAGAAAGAATAATGACTCTCCGACGCCACGAAATTAAATACCGCCCCCACTACATTCAGATCTTTCCGAAAATTCCGGAAGCCATAAAGCAAGGGAGCCACCGAATAAGCCGTACTTTTAGCGTTCACCACCAATACGATCGGTATCCGCAATAAACCGGAGATCTCCGCACTACTCCCTCGCATGGCATCGTAGCCATCGAACAGCCCCATCACCCCTTCGGTCACGGCTACATCCGCATTCGAGGTATACCGGGCATATAAATCCTTGATATGCCCTTCCGACATCATGAAACCATCCAAATTCACGGAAGCGCAACCAGCCGCCATTTTATGATGACGAGTATCTATATAATCCGGCCCACACTTAAAAGGCTGCACCCGTAAAGAACGATTTCTCAAGGCACGAAGCAATCCTAAGGTAAAAGTAGTCTTCCCGCTTCCCGACGAAGCGGCACCTATTAGCAAATGAGATCTCATGTATTCTGTTTCTAATATTGCTCCTTCTCGTTCGGGAAGTCTTGAGATTTCACGTCCTCGATGTACGCTTGTACGGCACGGGTAATCTCCTCCCCTAAATTAGCGTAGCGACGTAAGAAACGGGGAGAAAAGCCTTGATTGATACCGAGCATATCATGCATAACCAACACTTGACCATCTACGCCTCCACCGGCGCCAATGCCGATAACCGGGATCGTAAGCTCCGAAGCGACACGAGCTGCCAACTCCGCCGGGATCTTCTCCAGCACCAAGGCGAAACAACCTATCTCCTCTAGCAAATGGGCATCCTCGATCAGTTTATTAGCCTCGGCCTCTTCACGGGCACGTACCGTATACGTTCCGAATTTATTGATCGATTGCGGCGTCAATCCTAAATGTCCCATAATTGGAATACCGGCACACAAGATACGTTCGATAGATTCCCGAACCTCAGCCCCGCCTTCCAACTTGATACAATCGGCATGCGTCTCTTTCATCACCCGGATAGCGGAGGCCAAGGCTTCTTTAGAGTTTCCTTGGTACGTACCGAAAGGCAGGTCTACCACCACCAGCGCACGATTCACCGCTTTCATGACCGATTTACCATGGTAAATCATCTGGTCGAGCGTAATCGGCAAAGTGGTCACGTTTCCAGCCATTACGTTAGAAGCGGAGTCTCCCACCAAGATCACATCCATTCCTGCTTGATCGATCAATTTCGCCATCGAATAATCATAGGCGGTAAGCATGGATATTTTCTCGCCACGCTGCTTCATCTCTATCAGGCGATGTGTGGTCACCTTTCTATTATCATCTACTTTTGCGACAGACATATTATATTTTTATTAATTGTTTCGGCCGCAAAGGTAAGTATTATTATTTATTTTCAAGACAAACATTCACGGCACTTAAGCCTCTGTCGCCACGTTCAAGGTCGAACGTCACGATATCGTTCACGGAGATATCATCCACAACATTGTTCACGTGAAAGAAATACTTTTCCGTCCCCGACAAGTCACGGATAAACCCGAACCCTTTTGCCTCATTAAAATAGTCTACCCTGCCCCTTAAGATAACGGGAGCCACATCCTCTTTCTTAGGAGTCGAGATCAAGATATCTTCCTGATTTATCTCTTCTTTTTGACGAAGTTCGGGAGGGACAGAGGTGATCATCCCATTTTCATCCACATAAGCGATCATATCCTCAAAGCTAGTCGCCTTGCCGGACGATTTTCTTTCCTCTTTCCTGTTCTGTTTCTCTACTCGGCGGGCTTGTTTCTTTTTCTCGTTTTCACGTTTACCAAATGATGCGTATTTTGCCATACAGTCGATTTTAATTTATACTAGGGCCTCACGTTCCGTGAAGCGTTGTTTATACTAACTTAGCGTGAGAATTGATGATTAAAGGAGAGATCCGCTTAATAATAATATAAAAAGAAGAACTATGTCGATAATGATTCTAGACTCAAACTTTCGCAAAGATAATAAAATAAACGGAGAAAACCTTATAGATCCTCTCATTTAAGAATAAAAAAACTTACTTTTGCATCCTATACCAAAAAGCATTTATGAAACTACTTTTTTTTGATTTAGAGACTACCGGCATAAAATACTGGAGAAATGGCGTCCACCAAATAAGTGGGGAGATCGTAATTGATGGGGTTACGAAGGAATCTTTTAATTTCAATGTCTGCCCACACCCCCAATGTGAGATAGAGGAAGAAGCGCTTCGCATTTGCAACGTGTCCAAAGAACAGATACAGGCTTATCCTCCCATGCGAGAGGTGTACGTTAAATTTGTGAACATGCTGTCCAAATACGTGGACAAATTTGATAAAAAAGACAAGTTCTTCCTCGTTGGATACAACAACGCCTCTTTCGATAATCACTTCTTGAAAGCCTTCTTCGTACAGAACGGAGATAATTATTTCTACTCATGGTTCTGGGTGAACTCGATCGACGTAATGGTATTGTCTACCCAGCATTTGATGCGCAAACGGCATGAGATGACAGATTTCAAGCAGGAAACGGTGGCAAGGGCTTTAGGCATACAAATAGATTCCGCGAAATTGCACGACGCGTCCTATGATATTCAATTAACCAAAGAGATTTATAATAGGATATCCTCCCTCTCATTTATGGGTTGATTGATTCTTTTTATAAATTATCGTTTTTGACTATAGGTTGATTTAATTATCTTTACGGCGTAGAATCAATTTTTAAGATGTCTGTGAAACATAGTATCCGTATTTTCTTCATCTTTATTATCGCTCTCGTATATACAGGTTCCTTGACTGCCCAAGAAAAGGCGTATCCGAAAAACGGAGAGGGCATCACTCTTTTTCTCAAACGCTTCAACCGTACCGGCGGGACGTATCAGAAAGAGTTTATCGAGCTTAATAAAGGGAAGTTGGGTAAAAATAACACTCTGCGCATGGGCGTAAAATATACCTTGCCTCCGCTCGCCTCCGCCCCTCAGAAGAAGAATTATCAGCCCCTATTCGGCAAGTCACTAGCCAGTTACAAAGTAACTTCTTCCGATTTAAAGGGAGCTTGCTTTTATCTGGTCAGCGGTCATGGCGGTCCGGACCCCGGGGCGATCGGTAAAATGGGCTCCCATGAATTGCATGAGGATGAATACGCTTACGACATCATGTTACGTCTGGCACGCAATCTTTTAACGCGAGGCGCAAAGGTATATATTATCATCCAAGACGCAAAGGACGGAATACGTGACCAGCAATTTCTCAATAACAGCAAACGGGAAACTTGTATGGGTAGTCCGATCCCCCTCAGCCAAGTAAGCCGTCTGGATCAGCGTTGCGCCAAGATAAACAGCTTGAGCCGGAAAGATAAAGAAACTTATAAGAGAGCGATATTCATCCATGTGGACAGCCGGAGCCGGCATCAAAGGACCGATGTCTTTTTCTATCATAAGCCCAAGGATCAAGCGAGCAAGCGCTTGGCTAAAACGATGAAATCCACTTTCTCGCGCAAATACAACCGCCACCAGCCGGGCCGGGGATTCTCGGGCACGGTAGACGATCGTAACTTATATGTATTACGTCACACGACCCCGACCTCCGTATTCGTCGAATTGGGCAACATACAAAACCAATACGACCAACAACGGATCATCCTCAGCAACAATCGGCAAGCCTTGGCCAACTGGCTTTGCGAGGGTTTTGTCACGGATTATAATTATTATAGGAAGTAGCATCCCTAATGATCTATTATACTAACACATATCCTGCGGCAGAAATGTTACATGAGCGATTTTAACAGCAATGTAACATATATTTCATTTCTCCGAAATAAGAATATCCGTTCTTTGCCAAAAATAATTATATTTGTATATGGAGAGCCGTAAGGCACTCTTTTAAAAACAGAACAGCTTATGGCAACAACTCGTATTCTTGTAGTGGATGATGAAGAGGATTTGTGTGAGATCCTTAAATTCAACTTAGAAATAGAAGGTTATGAAGTAGATACCGCCTATAGTGCGGAAGAGGCATTGAAAAAGGATCTGACCGTTTACAATTTATTATTGTTGGATGTCATGATGGGAGAAATCTCCGGTTTCAAGATGGCACGTATCCTGCGACAAGATGAGAAGACGGCTAATACCCCTATCATCTTCCTCACGGCCAAAGATACGGAGAACGATATGCTCACAGGGTTCAATCTCGGGGCGGACGACTATATCTCCAAGCCTTTCTCCATCCGCCAAGTGATAGCGCGTGTTAAGGCCGTACTAAGAAGAACTTCCGAGAAATCAAAAGAAAAAGAGATTGAGAAACTCGAGTATGAGACATTAGCTCTTGATACGAAACGCATCAAGGCTACGGTAGACGGGGTGGAAGTTCCATTGACCAAAAAAGAGTTTGAGATACTAAAACTTCTATTGGAAAATAAAGGGAACGTCTTCTCCAGAGAGGAAATACTGTCTCGCATCTGGAAAGACGAGGTATATGTTCTAGACCGTACCATCGATGTCAACATCACCCGGTTACGTAAGAAAATAGGTCCTTATGGAAAGAACATCGTAACTCGCTTAGGTTTCGGTTATTGTTTTGAATGCTAATATTGTCGTGAATCATGGTAAAGATAGATGGTGAGAAAAGACACCGGATACCGTTTAGCCAACGGCTTTTCTGGTCGGTCTTTTTTATGTTCTTGGGCTTTACGGTCTGTTTCCTGCTATTCCAATATCAGCGGGAAAGGGAGTTCGCACAAGAAAAGTTGAACAATGTGTTGAGTAACTATAATTACCAATTATTCCGCAAATGCCAACAAAGTACGGACATCAACAAGACCGTAATAAGTTTCATGGACGACATCCCTCAAAAGGATTTGCGGGTAACCATTATAGATCCATCCGGCGACGTATTGTTTGATAATAGCGGGACGGACGAGTTTAATAACCATAACGACCGGAGCGAGGTACGCAAAGCCCGATTATATAATGAAGGATTCGCTATCCGTTCCTCGGAATCTACGGGAAAAAGGTATTTCTATTCGGCATCAAATATAGGAGGTTATATTTACCGCTCAGCCCTGCCCTATGATCCATATGTAAGAGGGATATTGACGGTAAACAAGGACTTCATTTATTTCATGGCATTGATGACCTTGATTTTCTTCTTTGTCCTTTCCCGTTTTACTTTCAGCATAGGTAAAACGATATCCAAACTAAGGGATTTCGCCTTAAACGTAGAGAAAGATCGAATGCCTGCGGTCGATTATGTTTTCCCGAATGATGAGCTAGGTGATATCTCACAGAATATCGTAACCTTATACCATCGGCAGCAGAAAGCGAAAAACGAGTTATCCATGGAACGGGAAAAGCTTATCAAACATTTCCAATATTCCAAGGAAGGCTTCGCCATGTTTACAAGTGAAGGGCGGGAGATTCTTTCTAACATCCTATTCATTCAATTCATAAATGTCATATCCGACACCCAGATCCACCAAGTGGAAGACGTTACTGATATAGCCGAATTAGAACCAATCCGTACCTTCTTGAATAAGAATATCCGGAATCTGAATCGGAAAAAGAAAGTATTAAGAGAGTCCGTGACTATTGACAAGAACGGTAAAATATTCTTGATCGAATGTATTTTATTCCTCGATAATAGTTATGAGATCTCTATTAATGATATATCCCGTCAAGAAGAAGAAAGCCGGATGAAACGACAGCTTACGCAGAACGTCTCTCACGAGCTGAAAACACCGGTCAGCAGCATTCAAGGGTATTTGGAAACAATCCTATCCAACCCAGATTTGAGTCCGGACAAACGTCAATTTTTCTTGGAACGTTGTTATTCCCAAAGTACCCGCCTTACAGGATTATTACGAGATATTTCCGTATTAAACAGACTTGACGAGGCATCCGAGATGTTCGACCTCACGGAAGTAAATATCACGAAGCTTATCGCCGAGATACAAAAAGAATGCTCCCAAGATATGGAAGAAAAACACATCACGTCGGAAATTATCCTCCCGGGAGATCCGACCGTGTTCGGGAATAACTCCCTACTCTATTCCATATTCCGGAATCTATATGACAACGCGATCGCTTATGCGGGAGAAAACATAAGGATTACCGTCAACTGCTATAAAGAAGATCCTAAATATTATTACTTTAGCTTCTCCGATAATGGAGTGGGTATCCCGGAAGAACATATCAATCGCATATTCGAGCGCTTCTACCGGGTAGACAAGGGACGCAGTCGTAAGATCGGAGGAACCGGATTAGGATTATCCATCGTTAAAAACGGGGTTAATTTCCATAAAGGACAAATATCGGCGAAGAGCAGTCCGGGAAAAGGGGTTACTTTTTTCTTCACTTTGAAAAAGAAACTATAAGGCAGACCTCTAAAATTCCATAACATACGCTTGATATTTAATATTAAAATGTATTTTTGTATTGAACATCATACAATATCATGAGAAATACCTATTTAGTATTATTTATCTATTTAATGATCCCAATGTTTTCTTTAGGGGAAAATACCTATACTACCCAACAAAGGGAAGACAGCCTTTTATCCCTATTAAAGTCCTCGCCAGCCATAAATGAACAGATCGAGTTATATAAGGATTTAGCGACAATGTACAGGCAAATGCCCAAGGAGATTGTTTACCTAAACAAAATGGCAGATGTGGCAAGCTCCACTTCGAAAGGTCATGTTTCCTTATATTACGCATGGGCCAACTTATCCCGCCATTATTACAATATACAAAACAGGGATAGCCTGATTTACTGGTCGCATAAGATAGATTCATTAGCCGCGGCCAAGAATGAGGTTCCAGACGCATTATTCGATGCACGAGGATTCATTTGCCAAATGGATCTATGGGACGGCAATTATGAGTTAGCGATGAACGGGGCGATCAGCCTATACAACTATGCCCGTGATACAAAAAGTGAATATGGATTGATTTGTTGCAATGAGAACCTAGGTTTAATCTATCAAGAGATACATCGGGATAGTGACGCGATAGTAGCTTATCGGGAAGGTCTCGATTTATTACAGAAACGAGGTGACAATCCGAAATTCGAGATGCAATACATGGCAAACCTCATCGAATCTTATCTTCGAACCGACCATTTCACCGAAGCCAAGGAATTATTAACTCGTTACGATGAAATGATCCAAGATAGGGAAAGAGAGAATGAAGAACAAGGAACCGCTTTCCCCGTGGATCGTTGCCGTGCGCTAATGTATGTTTTTTATGCGGATATGTATGTCCTTCAAGACAAGCCCAAGGAGACATTGGAGACCTTGTTGAAGGCGACACCGATCGTAGAGAAAACCGGAGATGATTATACGAAATTCTGTTATAACTTTGTTTTCGCCAAGTATTACTATTTAATAGGTATGTATGAAAGGGCGCTGAATATCATAGATAAAAATAAATTAACAGAAGAAGATATACGAACATCGGAACTGAAAGTCGAGATACTCGAAGCATTGGGACGTTATAAAGAAGCGCTCGCATTTAGTAGAGAAGTTGTAGAACATACCAAGATGTTGCATGACGAGGCCTTCAACCGGCAGATCAATCAGCTCCGGACATTACATGATCTAAACAATCAAGAGATGCAGGCATATGAACTACAGCTACGTGAACAACAACTGCATACCCAAAGGTTGTTAATGATTATTCTACTCGTAGTATCGATCGTTCTTTTAGTGATGCTATACATCGTATACAAGTCCTATCGCTCCGCACGCCGCTACCAACGAGAACTTATGAAAGACAAGGAAGCCTTAGTAGAGTCCGAGCGTCAACTTCGTACAGCCAAAGAGATAGCGGAACACGCCAACCAGATGAAAAGCACGTTTATCGCCAATATCAGCCATGAGCTCCGTACGCCACTTAACGCAATTGTCGGCTTTTCGGAATTAATATCCGATGAATCTATTTCCGCTGGCGAAAAGAAAGAGTTTTTCTCCATTATCAACAATAACTCTTATTTATTACTTAATCTGATAAATGACATTCTTGACCTTTCTCGCCTAGAATCCGGGAATATGAAGTTCATTATAGAGAAGACAAACTTATCGGATTGTTGCCGGAACGCTTTGGCAAGTGTAGAGCACCGGGTCTTTCCGGCTGTTCAATTAACCTATACACCTTCTGAAGACCCCTTACATATTCAGACAGATTCGATACGTCTCCAACAATTATTGATAAACTTATTGACCAATGCCTGCAAGTTCACGAAAGAAGGAGAGATTAACCTATCTTATCAAATAGATGAGGACAAACAGCATGTACGTATCACCGTAACCGATACCGGATGTGGAATACCGGAGGATAAGCAGAAAGTCATATTCGAGCGTTTCGAAAAGGTAGATGAATACGCGCAGGGTACAGGTTTAGGATTATCCATCAGCCAAACGATTATTGAGCATTTAGGTGGCTCCATTCAATTAGACCCGACGTATAAGCATGGAGCCCGGTTCATCGTACTCCACCCCTATAATCCTCTTGATAATCCATCATGACGTAAACCACGTCTTGAAATCCGGCACTCTCGCCTTGCTAACCAATATACGCTCCAAGGTCGGTACGATCAAATTGACCGCAAGGCGTCCGTTAAACCAGAGATCGATATCTTGCACCGCCTTTCTGGATATCAAGTACTGACGATTGATCCGGAAGAACAAGGCAGGATCAAGGCTATCGGCTAACTCATCCAAGGTCTGCGTGAAAAGGTATTCTTTCCCGTCCGTCATCACCGCCTTTACATTTCCGTCCGCTATATAGAAAAATAAGATCATATCCACGGAAACAGGTAGCAGCTTATCCCCTTTCATAGGGATCAAGAAATGCGTTTTATATCCTTCCACCCGCTTCAAGGCTTGCATGACAGCGGAATAATCGATCGCTTCTTTCTCCACAGCCGTCGATTGTAACCGTGACAACTTATCCAAAGCTTTCCGTATATCATCCGCATCGATCGGTTTCAGCAGATAATCTACGCTATTCACTTTAAACGCCTTCAGCGCATATTCATCATAGGCTGTCGTGAAAATGATCGGGCAAGAGATATCTACATGACCGAAGATCTCGAAAGCCGAACCATCCGCCAAATGGATATCCAGAAAGATAAGTTCCGGCATTGGATGCGATTGAAACCATTCAACACTATCCGTAATACTATCTAGGACATCGATCACCTCGATATCCGGATCAACCTCTCCCAGCAATGCCATCAAATTACGGACAGCCGCTTTCTCGTCTTCTATTATCAAAGCTTTCATATCAAAGGGATTGTTACGCTGAATATACTAGCATCTTCTTTTATGGAAATATCTTTCTTATACAAGAGGTTATAACGTTTACTCAGGTTCACCAAGCCAATACCGGTGCCTCCGCTATGTGTCAATTTCGGTTGGATGGGATTGCTAACCGTCAAGGAATCATGGTCCGAACGAACGGATATGGTCAATGAATGGCGGTTGCTAATCTCGTTATGCTTCACGGCGTTCTCGATCAAAAGCTGCACCGACATAGGAGGCAGTTGCTTAGACTCGTGCTCCTTCCCTAAGTCTATATCGAAGACCAGATTATCCTCATAGCGCATTTTCAAAAGGAAGATATAAGCGTTCACGAAATCCATCTCCTCCCGTAAAGTAACACTACGGCACTCATTCTCTTGCAAGGTATAACGTAAGACACGGGATAACTCCTGCAAATATTCTTGTGCCTTCCCGGGAGTCTCCCGGATCAAGGAACGGAGCGTATTCAAGGAATTAAATAACATATGAGGATTAAGCTGGCTCTTCAAGGCCTCATATTGGTTCAATAGATTCTCCGCCCGCAATTGCTGGTTCTCGATCTGTACTTGCTGGCTTTGACGAATCAGGTAAATCATATAGCAACTACCCGTAACGACGCACGACATGATAAAATCCCTCAACGGATGCAGATAATGATGCACCAAGGCGTCGATCGCCGGAATATCAAACTGATGGTGCAAGAACACGAAACCTTTTCCTAATAAATTATTCACGCACCAAGTCATTACGAACGAGAGAAGGACCTTCTGCCAAGAGATACGCGCTTTCTGCCGATTGAAACCAAAGACATACGTGTTCATCGCAAATAACAGTAAGAGGGACACGAAGGTGAAAAAGACCTCATTCGCTACATCCAATACCGACATATCCGGGAAAAGAGCGTTCTGCCCGGTAACGTCAAACAACGACACCAATTCCGGGAAATGGATCAAGAAGGCCACCATGATCGATATGATGACCAACGAGAACACATATTTATTCTTTATATTCATTTTCTTCATGAAGGCAAAGATAGTCATTTCTTCTCTACCCGTGCGGAAACATACATACCGGGACGAAAACGAGGATTTGTCTCTTTTACCCGAGCGTACATTTCCAAGGAACGGCTCGTCTCGTCCACCTCCTGTCCGATCGAGATCAAGACCGCATGGAAGGTCTCCTTCCCCATTCCATTCACCCGGAACTGCACTTGGTTCCCAATGGATAAGTCCGCTAAATCCTTCTCATAAGCGGTCAGGCAAAGAAGAGTCTCGCCTTTATCGATCACATCACAGATCGGTTCGCCCGCGTTCACGTATTTACCGAGATTAATGGACAGCCCGGCGACATAACCGCTCAGTGGCGCTTTTACCTCCAAATAAGGTTGGATACCGTCTTCCAGAAGATCGCCGGCGGAGACACCTAGGATAGCAAGTTGCGCGGCGGCGGCATCTTGACGGCTCTTCATGGAAAGATAATCCGCCTTGCTTTGCTGGAAACGTTTTTGCGAGGCCGCTTCTTGCTCACTCAAACGCTGTTGCCTTTTATACTCAGCCTCTAAGTATTCCGTTTGGGCATGGGCATCCAAATAGGTCTGTTGCAACGTGATAAAATCCGGATTCTCCAAGCTGACGATCACCGAGCCCTTCTTCACATAATCGCCCGGAAGCAGCGTAGTAGCATGAACCGTGCCTCCCATCGTCAACGTAACCGTAGCCTGCCGCTGCGGGGGAACTACCATGATCCCGTTGAAAGAGGAGTGATTCGGAAGGGCCGTTGCCGAGGAAATCCCATCCACCTCTACGCTATCCACGGATGGTTCGGACGGTACGCTTTCCGCTACTTGAGTAATAGCGGGCCGGGCAGTTATGTCTTGCGAATCGCCCTGTCCTTTCTCCGCGTTGTTTGTCATACTGCATGCGGCCAATGCCATAAGAGCCGCAGGAATCCATATCTTTTTCATCTTATACTATTTTTCTGGTTATCTACTATACAACTCCAACTCAAGCGCCGATATATTATAGGCATATACGGCCTCGATATATCCCCGCCGGATCTCCCGGGCGGCGTTCAGGCTTTGAACAAACTGCGTGATATCTGTCTCGTTCTCTTTGAACTGTACCGTCGCGCTCTTCAACAAAGCCTCCGCTTCCGGTAAAGCGCCGGTCGTATAATAGCGGATATGCTCTCCTTCCTTACGAAGCGCGACGCTCAACTCCTCCACCTTATTGTTCAATTGACGGATGTTACTCTCCGCTTCCGTACGGGCGATATAGGAATCGATCTTCGCTTGCCTTACCCGGCTATGCTGCGGGAAGAACAATACCGGGAACGAGATCCCGACCATCCAAGAGTCCAGACCGCTCAACGGGGCTATTTTCTGACGCACATATCCTACCGATAGTTCCGGGAAGAAACGGCTTCGTTCGATACGAAGCATGGCTTTCTTCTCATCGGCCACGCTCCGGAAATAATTCAGATGGATATCGGACGGAGCGATCTCGGCTACGCGAGCGGGGAATAAAACCAATGTCGTATCCATAGGCAGCAATGGGGAATCCGAATAACAAGTCCAAGAGAAACGACGGGTAGCCAATTGCAACTCCTCTTCCGCCTGCGACAAACGGGTTTGCAGATCGGCTACCAAGGTAGATGACATATTCCGCTCCAATAGCGTGATATCCCCTTGCTCATAACGCAACTGACTTGCCTTTCGCAAACGTCCGGCCCACTCGATCTGCTCTTTATACAAGGCACATAGATGAAAGGCATATTGATAATAAGCCCATGCCCGTTTTACCTCGGCCGTAATCTCCTTCTTCACCAAGTCCCGGTAATATTCTCCCGTGGTGACTTGACGGTTCACCAAGGCGTTCTTATAAAATGGGGTCAATAGAGAGCCTAAGGATTGCGTGATCTCCATCTGATTGTCGTTTCGTGTCTCACCGTTGATCTGCCCCCATGAATAATTAAAGGTGGTCGGTGACACCTCCCAGCTCTCTCCCCGTGAAGCACGACTACGTTCAATGGATGCCGTGGCAGTCTTCAGGCGAGGATGATTCTCCAAGGCGATCGTCACGGCTTCTTCCAACGACACCGTCTGTTGGGCATGCGTGGGGAATAAGATACCTAAAAAAAGAAGAAACGGCAATAGGCGCTTCAACCAGCGTTGGCGCTTCCAAGCGGCCGAGCTATTTACCAACCGATAAAATACCGGGATAATAATCAACGTCAAGATCGTGGAGACAATCAAGCCTCCGATCACGACCGTCGCTAACGGACGTTGCACCTCCGCGCCCGCGGACTTCGCTATCGCCATCGGCACGAATCCTAGAGAAGCTACCAAGCCGGTCAAGAATACGGGGCGAAGTAGATGCGGACATCCTTTCGCGAGGATACGATTCGTTGTCATTTGATATTTAGTTTGTTTTCGTAAGTTATTAAAATGATTAATCATTAATATACCATTCAAAACCGCTACGCCAAACAAGGCGATAAAGCCGACCCCCGCCGATATACTGAAAGGCAACCCTCGTAACCAAAGGGCCAGAATACCCCCGATCAAGGATAACGGGACGGTAGAAAATACCACCAGCGAGTAGGTAACACTCTTAAAGGCAAAGAACAATAGCAATAAGATCAATGACAAGGCGACCGGTATCACGATCGTAAGCGTATCGATCGCATTCTGCAAGTTCTCGAACTGGCCGCCATACTCAAAGTAGTATCCCGGTTCCAGCTTGATATGCTTGTCAAGGGTTTCTTGGATAGTACGCACGACTTTCTGGATATCAGCGTCACGGACATTCACCCCGATCACGATACGGCGTTTCGTGGCATCCCGGTTAATCTGTAGAGGCCCGTTGACCAGCTCGATCGTAGCGACCTCGCTAACCGGGATCTGGATTCCCTCGGCAGTCCGTACAAAGAGCTTATCCAAATTCAGATCCGCCACTTTATCGTTATCCAGACGAAGCACCAAGTCGAAACGTCGCTCATTCTCGAAAACGACACCCGCCGCCTCTCCCGCATAAGCCGTACGGATGATCGTGTTCAACTCCTCTATATTCATCCCGTAACGGGCGATCTTGGCACGATCGTAGTGTACGACCAATTGCGGTAGCCCCATCGCCTGCTCCACGATCACATCGGCGGCTCCCGGTACTTGCTCCACGAAAAGAGAGGCTTCCTTCGCCTTCTTATAAAGCTCCGCCATATCCTCTCCATATAGCTTGATCGCGATATCCGCCTTGGCTCCCGTCATCAATTCATTGAAGCGAAGCTGGATCGGCTGGCTGAAATTAAACTCCGCCCCCGTAATCGGTTCCAAGGAGGCCTTCATCTTCTCCACCATCTCCGCACGGCTGGAGGCCGAGGTCCATTCCTTGAAAGGTTTCATCACGATCATGATATCCGCGTCTTCCACCGCCATCGGGTCGGTCGGAACCTCGGCCGTTCCGATCTTGGCTACCACATGCTTGATCTCCGGGAAATTCTTCATCAAGGTCTCTTCCGCTTGCTTCGATAGCTCGATACTATGCGTCAGGGAACTACCGGCGGGAAGCGTCATCTGCATGGCGAAATCCCCCTCATCCAGCGTAGGGATAAACTCCGCCCCTAACCTCGTGAATAAGAAAAGGGACACAGCCAGAGCCGCGAAAGAACAAGCGATCGTTCCCCAGATATGACGCAAGCAGAAATGAAGCGTACGCCTGTAAACCCCGTTTAATTTCCCGAAGAAACGATCGGCGAATGTAGGCTTCGAAGAGATCGTACGCTTTAGGAACAGGGAGGCCATCATCGGCACGTAGGTGAGCGAAAGGATCAAAGCTCCGATAATACAAAATACCAAGGTCTTCGCCATGGGGGTAAAATACTTGCCCTCTATCCCGGTCAGCGTAAGTAGCGGGAAGAAGACGATCAAAATGATCAATACGGCAAAGGTAGCGCTCCGGGCGACATGACCGGCTCCGGCCTCGACCTCCCGGTCCATCTCCTCGGCAGAGAGCGTACGCCCCATCAACCGCCTCGAATAGATATGCGCCAATATCCCCTCCAATATAACGATCGATCCATCGACCACGATACCGAAATCGATGGCCCCCAAACTCATCAGGTTGGCGGAGACCCCGAAAACACGCATCAAGATAAAAGCGAAAAGCATCGCCAACGGGATCACGGAAGCCACGATCAAGCCGGCCCGCACATTCCCCAAGAAGATGATCAATACGATAAAGACGATCAACGCTCCCTCTATCAAGTTACGGATCACGGTGGATATATTTCGGTCTACCAATTCGGAACGATTCAAATAAGGTTCTACACGAACACCTTCCGGCAACATTTTCTGTACCCTTTCGACCCGTGCCTCCAGTTCCTTGGTCACGACATTGGCGTTCGCACCCTTCAACATCATGGCGATACCGCCCACGCACTCTCCCTCGCCATCCTTTGTCATGGCGCCAAAACGCTTGGCGGAACCAAAGCGAACCGAACCGACATCGCTTATATGAATCGGTATCCCTCCACGGTTCGTGATCACAATGCGCTCGATGTCCTTTATCTTGCCGATCATTCCCTCGCTACGGATGTAGTAAGCCTTATTGATTTTCTCGATATAACTGCCCCCTGTATTCTGGTTATTCCGGTTGAGTGCCTCGAACACCTCGCCGATCGTAATATTCAAGGAATAAAGGGCATCCGGATCTACCGCCACCTCATACTGTTTCAGATAGCCGCCAAAGCTATTGATCTCCACGATACCCGGTATACCGCTCAGTTGCCGTTTCACGATCCAGTCCTGAATGGTACGGAGTTCCATGGCGTCGTATTTCTCCTCATAACCGGGCTCCACGCTCAATACATATTGATAAATCTCGCCCAAGCCGGTCGTGATAGGCATCAGCTCCGGCGTACCCAGTTCCGTGGGGATTTCTCCCGCCACGGTTTGTATCTGCTCGTTTATAAGTTGGCGGGCATCTAAGGTAGGCACGCTTTCCTTAAATACGACCGTTACCAATGACAGGCCAAAGCGGGAAACGGAGCGGATCTCTTCCACGTTCATGATATTACTCATCGCTATCTCGATAGGCATGGTGATCAATTGCTCTACCTCTTGCGGGGCCAAGGTTGGCGATACCGTCACGATTTGCACTTGATTGTTCGTTATATCCGGTACGGCATCTATCGGTAAAGTCATCATGGCATAGATTCCTCCCAGAAGCAGAAACAAGGTTGTCAACCCAACGAATAGTTTCTTCTGAATAGAAAAATGGACAATCGCTTTAAACATCACTTCATTTATTTAATATAATGGTTACAAAAATAAAAGGTAAGCGTTTGCCTGCCCGACATAAAATAATGAAGTGACCGAAATCAAGGTTGAAGTATCGGTATGAGGAGTTGGAGCATATCTATAGAAAAAGGCTTCACATGCCCTCTATGACACATGAAGCCCCTTTTGTTATTCTATATAAATAATAAGAATCGTTGCCGTTAAAAGCGGATCAGCACTTAATGCTCAACTGTCGCAACACCTCACGGATCTTCTCATACGTGACGATACGTGTAGGAACCAAAGGCAAACGAAGCTTATTCTCGATAAAGCCCATCATATTCAGCATACTCTTCGCTCCGGCAGGATTTCCATCCACGAACAACAGGCTGAACAGCTCCGTGAAGCTGTGATGGATCGTACGTGCGCTATCATAATCACCCGCCAAGGCCAGACGTACCATACGGCTAAACTCACGAGGGAAGGCGTTACCGATCACGGAGATCACTCCCACCGCACCTAATGTCATTAAAGGGAAAGTAATACCATCGTCACCGGAGATCACGTTGAAACGGGCCGGCTTGTTCTTGATGATATCATCCATCTGGGTGATATTGCCGGAAGCCTCTTTCACGGCGATCACGTTATCGAACTCACGGGCGATACGAAGCGTAGTCTCGGCCGTCATGTTCACACCCGTACGCCCCGGTACGTTATAGAGTACGATCGGTAAATGAGTAGCGTTGGCGATCGCCTTGTAATGCTGGTAAATCCCTTCTTGGGAAGGCTTATTATAATAAGGTACGACCGAGAGGATAGCGTCGATACCCTCGAAATTATCTGTCTTCAATTTCTCGACAACCGACCGTGTACAATTACCTCCCACGCCTAATACGATAGGGATACGGCCCCGTACACGAGTCACTACCAAGTTTATAATGTTTTTCTTTTCTTCTTCCGTAAGTGTAGGGGTTTCCGCTGTAGTTCCCAGCACTACCAAATAATCCGTACCGTTCTGCACCTGATAATCCACCAGCTTGCCTAACGCCTCGTAGTCTACACTCTCATCTTCCTTGAATGGCGTGATCAACGCCACACCCATTCCTTTTAAATTTATGTCTGCCATGGGGAAAATATTCCTTTTTGTTATTTAGCACTGCAAAAATAAGGAAATTATATCATTTAGCACGGATGGAACGCAAATAAAATAATATCTGTCCGAATAAATACTGAATATCGTCCTTATCTGTTACAGTCAAGCCTAAGTCGTACCATTCTTGGCCCGGATACTTAATCCCGACCTTGAAGGCGGATGGATGCCGGAGAGCGATGTATTGCAAGGCATAACAACCCGGCCGGGTGATATCGATCAAGATATCCGCCTTGAGAGCGCCCACCTTTTCCAAGACACTATCGGAAGGGAATCCCCACGCGTTGAGATCGTTCTTTATATGTACAGGAATATTGGAATCGTCGAAAGGAATATCCGCTCCTCCGGACGGCACATATACACACGTCTTGATGTCCTTCTTCGCCTTGCGCAAAGGCTCCAAGGCCCTCATGACGTCCTCGTGATCCTCTATATTATACAAGACCAAAAGCGAACGTGCCTCATCCAAGGAAAGGGAACGATGCGGACGCTTGGCAGCGTCCGACACTAAAGCCTGTATCTTCTTCTTGATAAAATAATTCGTAAACATTTATTCCAGCATATTTAAGAACGCATCCTCGTTGATAATCTTCACACCCAGCTTCGCCGCTTTCTCCAGCTTGGCCGGTCCCATATTCTCGCCGGCAAGGATATAATCGGTCTTCCCCGAGACGGAGCCGCTATTCTTGCCGCCATGTTGCTCAATCATCGCCTTATACTCGTCACGTGAATGCTTGGAAAATGTCCCGCTGATCACGATCGTCAATCCTTTCAACTTCTCGGAACGGTTCGCCAATTGCTCTTCGGAAACCACCATCCGCAAGCCCTGTTCCTTTAATCGGTTCACCAACGTACGGTTCTTCTCGTCCGAGAAATAACTCAATACACTCTGGGCGATCCGCTCGCCGATCTCGTCCACGGCTACCAAATCCTCTAAGGACGCCTGCTCCAATGCCTCGATCGAGTGGAAAGCCGAGACCAAGCGTTTAGCGACCGTCTCTCCCACGAAACGAATCCCCAGACCGAACAAGACCCTCTCAAAAGGAACTTGCTTGGATTCCTCCAGACTCGACATCAGATTCTGGGCGCTCTTCTCCGCCCACCGTTCCAGACGCAATAAATCGGCAACCGTCAACGTATATAAGTCCGCCGAGTCTTTTACATAACCGGCGTTGTACAAATCCTCCACCGTTTCCGGGCCTATATTGATATTCATCGCCTTCCGGGTCACGAAATGCTCTATACGCCCCTTGATCTGAGGAGGACAGCCCGACTCGTTCGGACAGTAATGCGCCGCCTCTCCCTCCGGACGCACCAAAGGAGTCCCGCACTCCGGACACACACGGATAAAGCGGACCTTATCCCCCATCAGCATCGAACGAGCCTCCACGTTCACTCCCACGATCTTCGGGATGATCTCCCCGCCTTTCTCCACATACACTTGGTCGCCGATATGCAAGTCAAGCCCCTCGATAATATCGGCGTTATGCAAGGAAGCCCGCTTCACCACCGTCCCCGCCAACAATACGGGCTCGAGGTTCGCCACCGGAGTGACCGTCCCCGTCCGTCCCACTTGGAAAGAGACCGAGTTCAAGCGAGTCTCGGCACGCTCCGCCTGAAACTTATAAGCGATCGCCCAGCGAGGGCTTTTCGACGTAAAACCTAAGTTCCTCTGCTGACGAAGCGAGTTTACCTTCAACACGATTCCATCCGTCGCCACGGGCAGGTTCTTACGTTCCACATCCCAATATGCGATATAATCGAATATATCCTGTAGGCTCTGGCATTTACGGATCACGTCCGGAATCTTAAAACCCCATGCGCGAGCCGCCTGCAAATTCTCATAATGCCCTTCGGCCGGCAGGTTCTCACCCAATAAATAATAGAAATAAGCATCCAGCTTACGGGAGGCCACGATAGCCGGATTCTGCTGTTTCAACGTACCGGAAGCGGCGTTGCGAGGATTGGCGAACAAGGGTTCCTCCTGCTCCTCCCGCTCCTTATTCAAGCGATCGAACTCCGCCCAAGGCAGCAATACCTCGCCACGGATCTCGAACTCCTCCGGAAAATCAGAACCCCGGAGTCTTAATGGAACCGAACGGATGGTCTTGATATTCGCCGTCACGTCATCACCACGAGTGCCGTCGCCACGGGTCACGGCACGCGTCAAGCGTCCTTTCTCATAGGTCAAAGAGATAGAAGTACCATCATATTTAAGCTCCGCCACAATCTCGAAAGGCTCATTCAAGGAGCGGACCGTACGATCATAAAAATCTCGGATCTCATCCTCGGAGTACGTATTACCCAACGAAAGCATCGGATATTTATGTACCACTTGCTCAAACTCTTTCGAGAGGTCGCTCCCCACCCTCCGGGTCGGGGAATCCGGATCGGCGAACTCGGGATGCGCCGCCTCCAGTTCCTGCAACTCTTTCATCATCTTATCAAACTCAAAGTCTGATATTGTCGGTGCCGAAAGCACATAATAATTATAATTATGCCGCTCCAGCTCATCACGCAGGGCTTTTATCTTTGCTTCGACCATATTAGTATATTAATTCTACGTTGTCTATCCAAAACGTATTTCCCGGAGAGCCGATATAGGCCCCTCCGTGGCTGGAGGTGAACTGCAACACCATATGCGTAGGTGCCTCGCCCGGCTCCGCCCAGCCTACCTCTTGGATAGGAACGCTTTTTCCTTTACTATTTAACGTATAACGTTCCTCTACTTGTATACGCATATACGGTTTATATTCGGGTTTGGATGTTATATTTCCATAAAGGATCGGGTAAGTAGCGTCATTTACCCAATCAGGGGTAGATTCCGTATAGCGTTGCACCATCGTACCGACCCGCTTGGAATAAACATTCCCTTCCGCGTCTTCCCATCGTTTCTGCAACAACAAGATCACCGCCAAGGAATCCTGCCCGGCCACCGTACTCTTACGGCTGAACCCCGTACTACGTACCCGATTCTTCTCGGGAGCGGCTTTCACCTTATAATCAAACCGCAACGCTTTCGGCTTCTTGGAGAAAGGCACTCCTGATTGTAACATCGCTTGAGGGTTTTTTGTTCCCTTGATCGGCTCATGCACCGTACCCAAGAAAACGGAGCCGGCGGCGATCACCTCGATATCCACCAAACCGAAAACCTTCACGCTCTCATAACGGGTCTCCATGCGGGCGCACATCCCATCCCCCCGTTTCTCCGGGAAAACAGACGTATTGGTTTTCACCACTCCCGCCACTTTCGCCATCACGTTGGAAGTAGCCCACGGAGAACCGCCCATATTACGAAACGCCGTATTACCGACAATCGTATCCGAGGGCCCCAGCTCATAAAGCCATTTCGTATTTCCCCCGATAATGCCAGACTCATGAATCTCACGGACAATCCAATTATCCATGTCTCCATAAGCGAAGGGCACCACATTCTCCGATGTCACCCCATCCCCGTCCGCGAGAACCACGGACAAAGGCATACAAGCGATTGCCAAAAATAACGCTTTCTTTCTTAAACTCAAACCCATCCCTCTATCAATTTAATACCTATCTAACCCTTTTATTTATAAGCTATAGCCCCATTCCTTCAAGGCCATGCCCCAATTTTCCTCTACGAGCCGGACCGTACGATCCTCGTACTTGTATTGGTTCTTCTTGTAGCCCTTCTTCTTGCCCAGATACTTCTCTATATCCGCCTTAGACTCCTTAAAGCCGGGTAAGTTTAATGACCCGTAAATATTTTCCGTCATGGCGAAAGCGTCTTTCTCGAAATCCTCGAACTTCACTTCCACCAGATTGCCTTCCGGTATCAGGTGCTTCTCTTCCTCGTACTTGTAGAAAAGACGGCGATATACCTCGATGAAGTTCGCCTCGATCTGCTCGTTCGTGATATCCTGCAAACGCAATGGCTGGATCGTATTCGTAAAGAAACTGCGGGTACTCTCGAATACCGTATACGGATTTCGCTTCAAGTAGATGAACTTAGCGTTCGGGAACATCTCCAGCAATGTCTTCACACGCCCCGTATGCGGTGGGTTCTTGCTCAAATACTGCGTACCGTTCGTATTCCAGAGGGAAACCTTAACCAGACGCATGAAAGTATCCATGAAGATCCGCCGCTCCTCCTCCGTGATATCGTTAAACAATAAGTAACGATCGCAATACTCCATCCAGCGTTTCGGGAAGAACCAGAAATTATAATATGTATAAGGCATCATGTTCGACAAGGCGAACTCCTCCTCTTGCGGAAGATCCACCTTCAACTCCATATTATCGGTCGGACGCTTATCCGGCATCAAGAAAGCCATGTTCTTCTTGAAGAAAGGCTGCCCCCAGAGCATCAGGTGCGGGAATACCGTCTGGTACGTCGTGGTATAACCGAAATGCTTATCGCAGGCGAAGATGTTATGAACAAAAGTCGTACCACTCCGCCAATGCCCCAAGATAAACAAGGGGTCCATCTCGAGCGGCTTATCGGCCAATTTCTTGAACCGGCTATCCTCGATCGGCTTCAAGGCGCTCAACAGGCGGCAAACACCGGTCGTAAGGCGATACTTCCCCTTAAAGCCCTTGTCTATCTGCTGCCGGGCCGTCACCTTTCTGAACGTATCCCAATCCGCCCCGACCAACGTATTGATCGGTAGCTTATCAAACTCCAACAATCCCATATCCTATCGTTTTTCCGTTATACATTTCACAGATACGCCCTGCCGGCCCAACTCCTCACAAACCTTACGGACCGCCTCATAGTGCTCCTCTCCGATTCCCATCTCCGGGAGGTTCAAGGTAGCCAAAGCGTCTTCCGTCACCATATCTTTAGCGTCCACACGGTCGATGATCATACCCACGGCGGACGTATTATTCGTAATCGGATCGATCAAGATAAACGAGCCGGTCTGCTTATTCCTCCTATACGGATCGAAGAACAACTCCTTGCCGGTAGTAAATACCACACGGCCGATCTCGTTCAGCTCCAGATGATCCACGGAAGATTGCTCCATCGTGTTCACGTTCACCTTATAGCGGATACTATCCACACGGGCACGTGTCGTATGAGTGGTCTGCTTGATGTAGAACTGCTTGTTCACGTCCATGGCTTCCTCATCCATCCACACCAGCATGGCCTCGAAATTACGGTCGCAGATCGGCAAGTTATCCGGGTGCACCAGCATCTCCCCACGGGAGATATCGATCTCGTCCTCCAAGGTGATCGTAATACATTGAGGAGGGAAAGCCTGCTCCAACTCACCCTCGTAGGTGACGATGCTCTTTACCTTCGAGGTCTTCCCGGAAGGCAACGCCATCACCGTATCTCCCTTACGCACGATACCGCTAGCCACCTTGCCGCTAAACCCACGGAAATCCAGATTCGGGCGCAACACGTATTGCACCGGATAACGGAAGTCCTCGTAGTTACGATCCAAGTCGATAGGCACGTTCTCCAGATAATCCAATAAAGATGTACCCTCGTACCAAGGCGTGCGATCACTCTTCTCCACCACGTTATCGCCATCCAAGGCCGACAAGGGGATATACGTGATATCCGGGATATCCAGCGGCTCCACGAAACGTTTATAATCCGCCACGATCCGGTCGAACGTATCCTTGTCGAAGTCCACCAAGTCCATCTTATTCACGGCCAGTACCACATGCTTGATCCCCAGCAAAGATACCAGATAGGTGTGACGGCAGGTTTGCGTGATCACGCCCGTGCGGGCATCCACCAAGATGATCGCCAGATTCGCCGTGGAACCACCCGTGATCATATTCCGGGTGTACTGCTCGTGCCCCGGGGTGTCGGCGATGATGAACTTACGGTTGTTCGTGCTGAAATAACGGTAAGCCACATCGATCGTGATACCTTGCTCACGCTCGGCCTTCAAGCCATCCAGCAACAAAGCGTAGTCGATATGCTCGCCGGCGTTGCCCATACGCTTGCTGTCACGCTCCAAGGCATCCAACTGATCCTCGTATATTTTCTTACTATCAAACAGCAATCGGCCTATCAAGGTCGATTTGCCATCATCCACCGAGCCGGCGGTCAAGAATCTCAGCAGGTCCTTCTGCTCGTCCTTATCTAGGAATTCCTTTATATTTAATTTTGTATCTGCCATGTCTCTTCTGTGTTAAAAATACCCTTCCCGTTTCTTCTGCTCCATACTAGCGTCTTGATCGAAGTCGATCACACGGGTCGTACGCTCGCTCTTCGTCGTGGTCATCATCTCCTCCACGATTTTCTCGATCGTATCCGCCTCGCTCTCCACGGCGCCGGTCAGCGGCCAGCAGCCCAACGTACGGAAACGGACCATACGCATACGGATCTGGTCCCGGTATTGCTCCGGCAAGCGGTCGTCGTCCGCCATGATCAAATTACCGTCGATCTCCACGCACGGACGCTCCTTGGCGAAATACAAGGGAACGATCGGGATATTCTCCAGACGGATATATTGCCAGATATCCAGCTCCGTCCAGTTCGATAGCGGAAATACACGGATGCTCTCGCCCTTATGCACACGGGCGTTATAGATATCCCACAACTCCGGGCGCTGGTTCTTCGGGTCCCATTGATGGAACTTATCGCGGAACGAGAAGATACGTTCCTTCGCACGGCTCTTCTCCTCGTCACGACGGGCGCCGCCGAAAGCGGCGTCGAACTTATATTTATCCAAGGCATGAAGCAAGGCCTGCGTCTTCATCAAGTCCGTATGCACCTTGCTTCCATGCGTGAACGGGCCCACGCCCGCGTGGAAAGCCTCCATATTAGACTCCACGATCAAGTTCCAGCCGAATTTCTTCGCGTAAGAATCACGGAACTCTATCATCTCCTTAAACTTCCATTTCGAATCGATGTGCATCAACGGGAAAGGAACCTTACCCGGAGCGAAAGCCTTCTCGGCCAGACGGACCATCACGGAAGAATCCTTCCCGATGGAATAAAGCATAACAGGATTCTCGAACTCGGCGGCTACCTCACGGATGATGTGGATAGACTCGGCCTCCAGCTCCTGTAAATGACTTAACTTGTAATCAGACATATCTTTTTTCAGTGTTTAATTTCTACTTTCGGTACGATCAACTCCAACAACCGGTTCACGGATTGCTCCACGCTCAATACGGAGGTATCCAAGGACAGGTCCGGACGCTCCGGTGCCTCGAACGGGGCGGAAACCCCGGTAAACTCCTTGATCTCGCCTTTCCGGGCCTTGGCATACAGGCCTTTCACGTCACGGCGTTCGCACTCGGCGAGCGGCGTACTTACGTAAACCTCCAAGAAATCCGCTTTACCGATGATAGCGGACGCCATCTCTCTCAACTCATTGTTCGGGCTGATAAAAGCCGCTATGGTTATAACACCCGTATCGACAAACAGTTTACCCACCTCGGCGATCCGGCGTATATTCTCCACCCGGTCCTCCGGCGAGAACCCGAGATTATTGTTGATACCACTACGGATATTATCCCCGTCGAGGATGCGGCAAAGCAATCCCCGTTTATGCAACTCACGCTCCAAAGCGATAGCGATCGTGCTTTTCCCCGAGCCACTCAAACCCGTGAACCACACCATCACGCCCCTTTGCCCCAAAAGCGCCTCTTTATCCTCACGACCCAGCATACGGTCGAAAATCGGATAGATATTATTTTCTAAAACTTCCATATCATAGGTATTACAAACACGGAGATCAAGAACGTGATCAAGTTCAAGGGCAAGCCCACCTTCACGAAATCCGTGAACTTATAGCCTCCCACGCCTTGTACGATCAGGTTGGTCTGGTAGCCGATCGGCGTACTGAAACTAGCCGACGCCGCCATACAGATCACGACAAAGAATGGGGTCGGATCAACGCCTAATTGCGTAGCTACCGACAAAGCGATCGGGAAGCTCAATGCCGCCGCAGCGTTATTCGTGATCAACTCCGTAAATATATTGGTAATAATAAATAGAATCGCCAGCAACGCATACGGCCCCAAATTGTCGGCCATACCGATTATATGGCGGGCTATCATGGAGGCAAAGCCGGAATTCTCCATGGCCTTGCTGATAGCGAAAGCGCAAGCGATCGTTATCAAGATATCCCAAGAAATGTATTTCGTGTATTTTTTAGGCGGGAAAAGCTTCGTCCACGCCATGATGATTGTCGTAATACAGACAAAGAAGAACATATCCAAGCGCATACTTGGAACGGCCTCTTTCACGACTGGCAACTCTCCTACCGTCGCCCCCGTAATCATAAAGATCAACAGTCCTAAAGCCAGCCAACGTTTCTTCTTCGATACCGGCTCCGTTGCCTCATTACCATTCGCCAACATCAAGAAGACACTAGACTCACCCCATGTAGGGATAAAAGAATCGTCCGCCCACAACACCAAGGTATCGCCCTCATGCAACACCACCGTATCCAGATTACGGGTAAAACGCTGTCCGCCGCTTTTCACCTCTTTCACGATCGCCCCGTAATGGCGGGTAAAGTTAAACTCTCCCAAGGTCTTGTTGATACCCGGGAAGCGTGCGCCCAGCACGGCCTCCACCCGGTGGAAATTCCCGGGATTCTCATCCTCCCCGTCTTCGGATACCGTATCCGTCCTCGAGTCCGGAAGCAGCTTGTTCGAGAAAGCGAACAAATATAAAATACCGGCGATAGCGATAAAAATACCGACTTTCCCCAGCTCAAACATCGTAAAGCCCTCATATCCCGCCTCCAGAATCATGCCGTGCACCACCAGATTCGTAGAAGTACCGATCAAGGTACATATACCGCCCAATATCGTGACATACGAGAGAGGGATCAAGAATTTCGTGGCCGGAAGCTTCACCGCCTCCGCCCATCGCTTGATGATCGGGGCGAAAATAACCACCACCGGCGTATTATTCAGGAACGCCGACACGAAAGCTACGGGCGGGAGCATCCTCGCCTGCGCCTTGAAGACGGTGGTCTTCCCCTCGGGAAGCAGTTTCTTGATCAATTGGCCTAAAGCCCCGCTCTGCCGCACTCCCTCACTGACAAGGAAGAGCATGGCTACGGTTATCATCCCTTTATTGCTAAAGCCCTCCAGCATCTCCTTGGGAGTAAGAATGCCTACGCAGAGAAAAAACACGACCACTGTCAGAAGAACCATTCCCGGCCGCATCTTATCCCATACCAAGGCTGCGATCATGCCGATCAGGGCCAGCAACACAAACACTATATCAAAATTCATGTATTTACTTTTAAGAGCGCAAAAATAATAAGAATACTCAAGTGCGCACTCCTTTCGCTAACCTATTTTTAGGATTATATGGGATATAGACCAATAATGATTGATTCTGGGCCAACTTATTGCGTATATCCAGAGCTGTCATTCTCGAATTATTTGTTTCCTGTTCGCTCCATTTTTGTAAGACAAGTGCAAGAATTTCTTTTTCCTGTACACGATCGCTTGGTCGAACGACAGGCCGCTATCTATCAATACTTCCAGCAATCGCTCCGGGCCGCAGGCGGCGTAGCAATCGGCGGCCTCGCCCCTTGTGTGCTGGGAGTTGACGACACCGCCTACCAAGCGATTTACCTCCGGGCAACGATAGCCGCTGGTAATGGCGATAGGCTCGCCGAGGCGGTCTCGCAAAGGCTGGATCAATTGCGTGATAAGCAGCCGGATAGC
>NZ_QTLZ01000035.1:648-36386 GCF_003635425.1 Parabacteroides sp. AF27-14 | reverse complement strand
ATGAACGGGCAGCATAACAAAAAAGAAGGTATCCTTTTCAGACACCTTCTTCGATGCCAAGGTAAGTTAACTGACTTTGAGAGTGCTTACCGGACACAGGATTCTAAGTCATCTGCGCCCGGTTTATTAGAATGGACTATTTCCCGAGTCGTTTTTCTATATCACCGACCAGACTGCTCGCTCCTATACGGAACAAATCCTTGTTCAGCCATTCGTTGCCCAGTATTTCCTTTACGATCGTATAATATCGAACTGTGTCTTCCGCCGTGCGTACGCCTCCGGAGATCTTGATGCCAACCTTGTTTCCGGTGATGGAATGGTAGGTTTTGATGGCTTTGCACATGGTATAGGCGGCCTCGAAAGTGGCTCCCGGGTATCCTTTACCCGTGGAGGTCTTGATGAAGTCCGCACCGGAATACATGGCTAGGATGGATGCCTTTTGGATGTTCTCCGCTGTGACTAAAGCTCCGGTCTCTAGGATTACCTTTAAATGGGCGTGGCGACAGCTCTCTTTGATCTCTTGTAACTCTTCCGTCAGTTCCTCGAAATTGTCTTCCATGAAATAGCCTAGGTTCATGACAACGTCGATTTCATCGGCTCCTTGCATGACGGCCATGGCCGTTTCGGCGATCTTGACTTCCGTAAATGTCTGTGAGGATGGAAAACCTCCGGCAACCGACGCGATCTTAACCTCTTGTGCGGTAAGTGCCTGCTTAACCGTTTCCACGAATAGGGGATAGACGCAAATAGCGGCTACGTTCGGGACATCCGGACGAGTTCCCTCGAAATCATTTACCGTGTCTACCATCTTCCAGATACTTTCTTTGGTATCCAGACTGGTTAATGAGGTCAAGTCGATGCAACCATGAATCGTTTTCAATACTTCCGGTGTAAAGTTTTCTTGGAAATGTTTCTCTAAAAGAGCGTTTACAGTCTCAGTGGCCTGGGTATCCGGCAGGGCCGGCTCAAACTTATTGAAAGCTTCATGATAACGGTCTATCTGTACGGAATTTGATTCGTGTTCATGTTCATGATGATGATCATGTCCACATTCGCAATCGTGATGATGTGCCATATGCTTATAGTTTTTGATTGTTTATATGTCGTTCTTTATCTCGGTCTGTTTTCTTTTGGAGATTCTTCTCGAAAGCGGCGGTAAGATCTACTCCGGTCTGGTTGGCCAGACAGAGCAATACCCATAACACATCCGCCATTTCATCGCCTAAATCCCGGTGTTTGTCACTTTCCTTGAAAGACTGCTCACCGTAGGTACGTGCCATGATCCGGGCTAGCTCGCCCACTTCCTCGGTGAGGATGGTCATATTGGTAAGCTCATTGAAATAACGGACCCCATAGGTCTTGATCCAAGCGTCTACCATTTGCTGGGCTTGTTGTAAGGTTATATCTGCCATACTTATTCTTTATTTTGAGAGTCGATAATAATAGTAACCGGCCCGTCGTTTAAAAGTTCAATTTTCATATCAGCTCCGAATGTTCCGGTTTGTACAGGTTTTCCGAGTTGAAGCCCTACCTCTTCGCAAAAAGCTTTATACATCGGAATGGCGATATCCGGTTTAGACGCTTTTAAGTAGGAGGGGCGGTTCCCTTTTTTCGTAGAGGCGTGTAAGGTAAATTGGCTGACAACCATGATTTCGCCTCCCGCTTCGATAACCGAGCGGTTCATGACCCCGTTTTCATCGTCAAATATGCGTAGGTTGGTGATCTTTTTTGCCAACCATTCAATGTCTTCTTGCGTATCCTTGTCCTCGATACCGACTAATACCAATAACCCCTTTCCAATTTTGGACTTAAGCTGTCCGTCTATCGTGACGGAAGCGTGCTGCACACGTTGTGTAACTGTTCTCATCTTGTTCGCTTTTTGTTCGCTTTTGTTCTATTTTTGTTCGCTTTCTGTTCGCTTTCCATCCAGTCCCTCTTGTAGTGCCTTGGCTTTCGCTTCGCCAATCACGGATTTCAGTTCCTCGAAGCTTGCTTCCTTGATTCGTTTTACGCTTTTAAAGTGACGTAAAAGTAATACTTTTGTCTTTTCACCGATACCCTTAATGGTGTCTAATTCGGATTTTGTCTGGGTCTTACTTCGTTTATCCTTGTGGAAAGTGATGGCGAAACGGTGTACCTCGTCTTGTATCCGGGTAAGCAGATGGAATAGCGGACTGTCCAAACGCATGCCAACGGTTACGGGTGGGAACCCGAATAATAACTCCGAGGTCCGGTGCTTACCATCTTTCGCTAGTCCGGCGATTGGAATGGACAAGCCTAATTCATCTTCTACCACCGAGCGAACCACTTCCATTTGCCCCTTTCCACCGTCTGTTATAATCAAGTCGGGTAGGGGAGATCGCTCCTCGATCGCTCGCCCGTAACGCCTACGGACGACTTCTTTCATGGAGGCGTAATCATCCGGACCGACTACGGTCTTTATATTGTATTTACGATACTCCTGCTTGGACGGTTTCCCCATCTTGAATACCACGCAAGCCGCTACCGCATCGCTTCCCTGTATGTTTGAATTATCGAAACATTCGATATGAGCGGGCAGTTTTTCCAGATGCAAGGCCTCTTGGATCTCTTTCAAGATACGGGTATTCCGTTGTTCCGGATTCAACTTTTCCGCTTGCTTCAAGCGGTCTACCTTAAACTGCTTAACGTTCATCTCGGATAAATCAAGCAGTTTCTTTTTATCTCCTCTTTGGGGAATGGTGAAAGTGACATTCTCTAGTTGCATATCCAGCTTGAAGGGTACGATAATCTCCCGGGCGGTGCTTTTAAAACGATTCCGCATCTCGATAATACCGAGGCTTAACAATTCCTCCTTGGTCTCGTCCAATCGTTTTTTATACTCGAATGTATAGGCTTGTACGATCGCCCCGTTTCCGATATGCATAAAGTTCACATAAGCGGAATGGTCATTCTCTATGATCGTGAATACATCTATATTATGTAGCATCGGGGTTACGACCGTAGATTTAGAACGGTAGTTCTCGATGACTTCGTATTTTTCCTTGATCTTTTGCGCTTCCTCGAACTTGAGCTCGGCAGCGAGCGATTGCATCTCCTCATAGAGGTGTTTGCTAATTTGCGAGATGTTGCCTCGCAGAATCTCTTTGATCTCGGAAATATTTTGCTGGTATTCTTCCAATGATTGCAAGCCTTCACAAGGCCCTTTACAACGCTTGATATGGTATTCCAGACAAACCTTATAGCGTCCTTGTGCGATGGATTCGGGAGTGAGGGGATATTTGCAAGTGCGTAAAGGGTAAAGTTCCTTTAGCATCTGTAGCATCACTTTCGCCGTGAACAAAGAGGGATAAGGACCGTAATATTGCGATCCGTCCCGAACGATGTTCCGGGTTTGGAAAACCCGGGGAAAGTACTCGTTCTTTACCACGATGGAAGGGTAGGTTTTGTCGTCCTTCAATAATACGTTATAGCGGGGACGATACTGTTTGATGAGGTTGTTTTCCAGTAGTAACGCGTCTTCTTCCGTATCGACGACTATATATTTGATATCCCGGATTTGTTTGACTAACACACGTGTCTTATTGCTGTCATGTACCTTGTTGAAATAAGAGGATACCCGTCGTTTTAGGTTCTTCGCCTTGCCGACGTATATAATCGTTCCGTTTTCATCGAAATACTGGTAGCATCCCGGCTTTTCCGGAATGACCGATAGGATCGTCTTGATATGTTCGTCTTTATCGGCTATCATACGAATAGGGGAGTAAATTGGAATGTCTCGCTATTGAACAAACCTTTGTTGCTAAGTTTCAAGGATGGGATCACCTGCAATCCCATAAAAGAAAGCGTCATTTGTAATGAATCCATCGGGGTCTTTAACCGTTTGATCTTTTCCTCGATCTCTTCGTAACGGCGGCTCGTCTCTTCCAATGATTCGTCGCTCATCAATCCCGCTACCGGCAAGGGCAGGAGAGTGACTTCGTCCATACTGCTTACTGCGATTCCACCTTTAGCCTTTATTACCGCATTGATCGCTTGCATAAGCTCGAAATCGGTTACGCCTATAGCGATGATGTTATGGCTATCGTGGGAAATACTTTGAGCGATGGCACCGAGCTTGAGCCCTGTTCCTTTTATAAAGGCAATAGCCGGAGGAGCCGTTTGATAGCGATTTAGAATGACGAGTTTTAAAATGTCTCGTTCTGTATCCGATTCTACAAATCCATCGAATGTATGTACAGGATATAGTTCTTCTTTCGTGATTAATTCGCGGTCTTCGCAAACAATGACACGCATCTGTTTTCCTTTCGCTTTTACCGTTAGCTTTTCTAATGGAATCGGTTTCGTGTGGAAATTATTGCGGAGTATAGGTTTGTGGAAAGGAAGCGTGCATTTCTCTCCATCGTATACACAGGTTCCTTGTATATAGGTTGCCTGTATGGTTAGATCCTTTAAATTGTTTACTTGGATAAAATCGGCGGAGTCTCCCTCTCGTAAGAAACCTACGGGGATTTTATAGTGCATGGCCGGATTATAGGAAGCGGCCCGTAATACATCATATAGATCATATCCTAAATCCAGCGATTTTTTTACCATCCTATTTATGTGTCCTTTGTTTAAAAAGGAAGGATGTGCGTCATCCGTACAGAACATGATTTGTTCGGGATACTCTTTCAATAGCGGATGAAGTGCGTCAAAGTTTTTCGCTGCGCTTCCTTCCCGAATAAGAACATGCATCCCAAGCTCACATTTCTCACGGCCTTTTTCTAGATAGATGGTTTCATGATCGGTGGAAATGCCAGACTCGATATATGCCTTTAGCTTGGGGCCTGTTGCTAGGGGATAATGTCCGTCAATGGGTTTCCCTGCGTTTTTCGCGGCTTCTATTTTGCGCATAATTTCCGGATCTTTATTTAAGACTCCGGGGTAATTCATCATCTCTGCCAAGAAGTGTATATCCTCTCGTTCCAACAAACGAGTGGTTTCGTCTGCGTCTATGATCGCACCGGAGGTTTCCGTAATCGTAGCCGGTACGCAAGATGGGACACCGAACCATGTGTAGAAAGGAATCCCTTTCGCATTGTCGAGCATATATTCGACTCCTTCGGTACCCATTACATTCGCTATCTCATGAGGGTCCGCCACGGCACCGATACTGCCATGGCGTACGGCTGCGTGAATGAATGCCGCAGGGGTTACCATGCTACTCTCTATATGGACATGCGCGTCAATAAAGCCGGGGAGGAGGTAATATCCCTCATCTTGTCCGGTAGGGATTACCTTTCCGATATGCCCGTTTAGGATTGAAATCTCTGCCCCGAAGGTGCGCCTGTTGATTATATCTACCAGATTTCCTCGTATAACCAGTGTTTTAGCTTCATTCATTTGAATATCTCCTTTAATATGTTTCACGTGGAACATTCCGTGTTTTATCTTCCGAGCAGTACCAAAAGGATGTTGATGTCGCTAGGGGAAATACCCGGGATACGGCTTGCTTGAGCGATCGTGTCGGGGTCTATCCGGGTCAATTTCTGGCGGGCTTCCGTAGATAAAGACTGGATAGAATTGTAATCGAATTTACCCTTGATCCGGATATTCTCTAAGCGGTTTATCTTGTCCGCTATGATTTGCTCTCGCTTGATGTAGCCGCTATACTTAATCAATATCTCGGCGGCCTCGATGATCTCTTCCTTACGAGAGGCCGGGACTTTGTCCAGCTCCGCACGAAGGGCCGGAACTAGATCCGCTAGGTTCTCTAAGGTAGTCTGCGGACGGAGTACGACATCGAATAATTTGCAACCATGGGATAGGGGGGCTGTGCCCAGTTTCTCCAAACCGCTATTTATATATTGAGGCTTTACGGAGTAGGTCTCCGCAAAACGGATGATAGCGTCACGGCTCTCTTTTTTCTCTTTCAGTAAATCGTAGCGGTCTTGTTTGGCCAATCCCATTTGGTAGGATTTTTCGGTGAGTCGCATATCCGCGTCGTCTTGGCGCAGTAAGATGCGGTACTCCGCACGAGAGGTAAACATACGGTAAGGCTCGTCTACGCCTTTTGTTACCAAATCGTCGATAAGGACACCGATATAAGCCTCATCCCTTCCGAGGATAAAAGGTTGTCCGCCGTGGCAATTGATGTGGGCGTTGGTACCCGCTACCAAACCTTGTCCACCGGCTTCCTCGTATCCGGTAGTCCCGTTGATCTGTCCGGCAAAGAAAAGATTGCGGATTTGTTTGGTCTCCAAATTATGTCTTAGCTGAGTCGGGTCGAAGAAATCATACTCAATCGCATATCCGGGACGATAGATTTGCACGTCACGGAAAGCGGGGATCGCTTGGAGCGCACGAAGCTGGATATCCAAGGGTAGGGAAGAGGAGAAGCCATTTAGGTAGTATTCCTGCGTGGTCTCGCCTTCCGGCTCTAGGAATAGTTGATGCTGCGTCTTGTCGGCGAACGTCACGATTTTCGTTTCGATACTAGGACAATAACGGGGACCGATACTTTTGATCTGTCCATTATAAAGAGGAGAGTCGGGGAGACCTTCCCGTAATATATCGTGGCAAGCCTCGTTCGTAAAGGTAGTCCAGCAACTCAATTGTTTTAATTTACGATAACTGGTATCCATGTAAGAGAACTTATGGAAATCGTTTTCCCCCGGTTGTTCCTCCATTTCATCGAAGTGAACGCTCCGGCCATCGATACGGACCGGTGTTCCGGTTTTCATACGATCTGTTTGGATACCTAAAGAGATAAGTTGCTCGGTAAGTCCGGTCGCCGCAGGCTCGGCGATACGTCCGCCCCGTATCTGGGTTCTTCCGATATGAAGCAAGCCGTTTAGGAAGGTCCCGTTCGTGAGCACCACCGCTCCGGCACGGAATACGACATTCATTCCCGTACGAACGCCGCAGACTTGTCCATACTCGATAATCAGTTCTTGAACCATATCCTGCCAGATGGATAGATTCGGCATATTCTCCAGTATGCCCCGCCAGCAATCGATAAAACGGGCACGGTCGCTTTGGGCACGCGGGCTCCACATGGCCGGTCCTTTGCTACGGTTTAACATACGGAATTGAATAGCGGTCTGGTCGGTCACGATTCCCATATATCCGCCTAGCGCGTCGATCTCTCGTACGATCTGTCCTTTGGCGATTCCCCCGACTGCCGGGTTACAACTCATCTGGGCGATCTTGTTCATGTCCATCGTGATCAAAAGCGTCTTTGATCCTAGATTCGCGGCGGCGGCGGCGGCTTCACAGCCGGCATGTCCTGCGCCTACTACTATTACGTCGTAATTGAAAGTCATTTTTATTCCCTTTTATTTTACGCGAAGATAGTGAGTGTTCGTGAAAGAATTCGTTTATATTTGTATAATAAATACATACATTGTTTTCAGGTTTAACGAACTAAAGATTTAAGCTGCTATGAATTCTATTCAATGCCGTATCCTTGTTTTCCTTGTTTTACTGACCTCTTGCTTCAGTCCGGTTTGTGGGAAAGATAAGAAACCTCGTCAAGCGATCGAGAAGTTATCGATCGATGGTCCCTATCTATTGAAAGCGGATGATGGTAGTATGCGTGCGATATCTGTAGATGGGAAAGGCCGGTTATTGGATAAGCATTATAAAAGTATACCTACCACCTTTTCATTCGAGGTGTTTTCTGATAACGGGGAGAGATTGTTTCCGGTAACCATACACTCCGTCTCTCGTCCGGAATGGAAAGATGTGCAACCTGAGAAGACGTTTGTTCTTTCAGATCCACATGCGAACTGGTCTTGTTTCGCCTCCTTGTTAAAGGCGGGAAAAGTGATCGATGCGGACTATAATTGGATTTTCGGGGCCAACCAATTGGTGATAATCGGTGACGTCTTTGACCGGGGCGTCGACGTACTCCCTATCTATTGGTTGATCTACAAGTTGGAGAAAGAAGCGGAAGATGCCGGTGGAAAAGTGACTTTCTTAATCGGAAATCATGAGACCATGGTTTTGGGAAATGATTTGCGATACGTGAAGAAGAAATATACTCAATTGGCGGATACTTTAGGAATGACCTATCCGGAGCTTTGGCAGAAAAGCGAGTTGGGACACTGGTTGAAAACTCGTAACTCGATACAAGTGGTCGGAGATAATCTGTTTGTCCATGCCGGGTTGAGCAAGGAATTTTTAGACAGGAATTACGATATCCCTACCGTGAATGAGATCGTGAGCGATGGCCTCTTCTTAACGAAAAAAGAACGTAATGCAGATAAAGGCTCCGATCTTTCTTTTATGTTCGCTACGTATGGACTGATCTGGTATCGGGGTATGGTACGTAGCGCGGATAAGTATCATCCGCTAGACCGGGATGATTTGCGGAAAATATTAGAGAAATATAATGTGAACCGCATCTTTGTAGGTCATACCATTTTCGATGATATCACGACTTTCTATCATTATAAAGTGATTGCCGTGAATGTCGATAATCAAGAAAACAAGGAGAAGGAACGAGGCCGTGGCGTTATGATCGAGAAAGACGGTTCTATGTTTGTCGTATATGATTCCGGAAAACAAGAGCCGTTATTAATCGAGTAATATTTGGTGCTTGAGCTGTCAAGGCTGCTACCATCATGGTGGAGGAAGAAGTGCCTCCCCTAATGTGAAGTAATGAGATAGGGAGTGCAACTTTTATGTATCTTAAATCATCTATAAATATAGATATGTTTTAAATGTAGGAGTTATGAGAAAAGTTGTATTACTGTTTATCTTGTTTGTTTTTTCTTTGTCGCGAGCCGATGCTCAAGAGTTCCATTTTATTCCTAGGATTGGCTTGAATTTGGCAAATACTTATCCCGAAAGTTTTGCGGACATGCGTCCGGGGTTAAATATTGGTGTGGCGGAGGAAATACGTTTTAGTAAACTGTTTGCTTTAGAACCGGGTGTTTATTATTCTATGCAAGGTTACCAAAAAGAAAACGCTAAAGGCGAGACAGCCCGGCTAAAGGCGGATTATTTAAATATTCCTATTTACGCTAAATTTTATTTGTATCGGGGATTCCATCTTTTCGCGGGCCCACAAGTTGGCTTTAATGTAAGGGCGAAAGCTTCGAATTATATTTTCGTCTCGGGTCCTACTCCGGTGCACCAGAGCGAGTACGATTTCTCCGGTGATAAAAAAGAAGAGATCCGGAATTGCGATTTCTCTGTTTCAATGGGGCTTGGCTATACCTTTGATATGGGATTAGTTATCTCCGCCAATTATAATTTAGGATGTACTCATTTCTTTAAGGAGCCGGAATACTCATTAGGTGGAAGCAATCATTTTAGGGGAAAAGATCATAATGGGGTTATTCAATTCAATCTAGGATGGCGTTTCTGATCTCCAGTAAATCGTGAATTAAGAGAGATCGCTTGTTCCTCGTTCAGCCTTGCGGCATGGCTACGCAGGCTATGAACTGCTTTCAGGCATTGCTCGTCCGTGGCGTAGCAATACGTGTAATCGTAAGGTATGTCTTCTGTTTTCATGTTGTCTGTATTATTTTTATTTATTTCAACAATAGTCTGCTCTCAACCGCCTCTAATATCTTCATTTGCTGGATCGCTATTTGATTAAGCTTTATTAGTCGTTCACGCTGGGTAAGTCCTTCATCAATAAATACAGCATTCAGGCTTTCCATATTCGATAAACAGATAAGTTCATTAATAGTCGCATAGTCACGAATGTTACCTTTTAATTCGGGATTGGCTTCTCGCCATTGTTTAGCGGTTGTGCCGAATAGAGCGACATTAAGAATATCGGCTTCGTTTGCGTATATAAAGCTTACCTGTTGCGGGGTTAACTCTATGGGGATGAGATTATGCTTGATAGCGTCGGTATGGATGTGATAGTTTATTTTGGAGAGTTCTCGTTTGGCAGTCCAGCCGATTTGTTTCTGTTCCTCTTCTTTTAGGCGTTGAAACTCTTTAACGATATATAATTCAAATTCAACAGAGATCCAACTTGCGAATTTGAAAGCTATATCCTTATGAGCAAAGGTGCCTCCATATCTTCCGGATTTGGAGATAATACCAATTGCCGCTGTTGTATTTATCCATTTTTGTGGAGAAAGGGTAAAAGCATTTAACCCTGCTTCCTTTTTAAACCCCTCGAATTCGAGGGGTTTAAAATTAGGATTATATAAACTTTCCCATATACCTAAATATTCAATGGTATTACGATTACGCATCCAATTGCCAATTACTGCTGTCGGATCATCGCTTTTGTACTTTGCGATGTCGGTAAGTGAGATATAGTCATTCTTATTTATAGATATGATCATGACACTTGTATTTTGGACTGTGATTTTCTCCATAATTTTCTTCAGATAAGATTTGTAGTATAAATTTGTTTCTGGTTAACATCTCTTTACCGACATTCCTCCGGCAAGATCGCTAACGCTCTGTTCTCGTTTTCCTCCATGATCTCCCGCTCGCCGGGGCCTTTGTCGTTGATACCGCAAAGATGCAGGACGCCGTGGATGATGGTGCGGTGTAGCTCCTCGTTGTAGTCCGTGTGGAAAGTCTCCGCATTTGTCCTGACCGTATCGAGGCTGATAAACAGGTCACCCGAGATCTTATTTCCTTCCGTATAATCGAAGGTGATGATATCCGTGTAATAATCGTGTTGGAGATATTGGCGGTTTACCTCCAATATCTTCTCGTCGGAACAGAAGATATAGCTGATATCTCCCGTTTTCTTTCCGTATGTCTCGGCTACTGCCTTGACCCAGCCGCTAACCGCTCTTTTCTTGATTGCCGGAAGCTCGATATCTTCGGCGTAATATGCTATTGCCATAAGGTCTATTTATCGTATTGAAATTTCGTTACAAATGTAATCATTCGATTTTAAATAGATTCATTTCAAATCTATTGATTGCATAGAATGTTAAAAGAACAGATAAGCCATCGCTATCGCCGCTATCGCCCCGGCCAGATCCGCTAACAAGGCGCATTGTACTGTATAGCGGGTATTACGGATACCTACGCTACCGTAGTAAAGAGCAACTACATAGAATGTCGTATCGCAAGAGCCCTGAACGATGGATGACAGGCGACCGACGAAAGAGTCCGCTCCATACGTGTTCATGGCGTCCAGCATCATGCCCCTAGCCCCGCTCCCGCTTAACGGTTTCATCAACATGGTAGGCAGCGCTTCCACGAAATCCGTGTTGAGCCCTATCGAAGCAATGCCGAAACGAACGCCTTGTATGATGAAATCCATCGCTCCGGAAGCCCGGAAGACACCGATACCTACTAGGATAGCTACCAGATAAGGAATAATCGTTATAGCAGTCTGGAAACCTTCTTTCGCCCCTTCTATAAAAGCATCATATACATTGATCTTTTTACGCATGCCGCTGATGATAAATCCGCAGATAATGGTAAAAAGAAGCGTGTTGGCGAATAAAGTCGAATACAAGGAAACTTGCTCCTGTTCCATCGAGTTGAATAACCATACCAGGCCTCCGATAAATAACCCCAGTCCCCCGAAAAACAGGATTAGGTTCCGTTGGAGGATATTGATCTTCTGCCGTACGCAAACCGCTAAAATAGCGACTAGGGTTGATGTGAATGTAGCGAGCATGATTGGCAGGAATACGTCTGATGGATTCGCCGCTCCTAACTGCGCCCGGTACATCATGATGGTGATCGGGATCAAGGTCAGTCCCGAGGCATTGATGCATAAGAACATCACCATGGAGTTGCTGGCGGATTCTTTATTCGGGTTTAATTCCTGTAACTGTTGCATGGCTTTCAATCCCATTGGCGTGGCGGCATTATCCAGTCCCAGTAAATTTGCCGATAGGTTCATGAAGATAGAACCGGTCACGGGATGGTCTCTTGGGATATCCGGGAAAAGCTTGCTGAATACGGGAGCCGCCAATCGTGCGAACGCTTGTATCACCCCCCCCTTCTCTCCGATCTTCATGATGCCCAGCCAAAGCGACAAGATCCCCGTTAATCCTAACGAAATCTCGAAACCCGTCTTGGCCGAGGCGAAAGAAGCGTTGATAATCTCGGTAAAAACAGCGGTATCCCCACCTATGACCAATTTACCGATAGCCACTACAAAAGCGATTAAGAAAAAAGCGATCCAAATATAGTTTAGTACCATAATAAATATATATTGGTCACAAATTTAGGAATTAATTGCCAATTGATTTGTATTTTTGCTTTTTGAATAACAAATAGATCCAAGATGAAGATATTAGTGACATACGACATGTTCCGCGAGGGATTTACCGAGTTGGAAAGTAAGTACGAGGTAACCTTTCCCGAAGGAAGAGATTTTACGTATGAGGAGGTTTTCGAGATGATACCGGAGTACGATGTGCTCTGCTCCATGTTCGATTTCCCGGTAAACAAAGAGTTGATCGACCATGCGTCGAAATTGCGGCTGATCGCTAACTACGCCGTTGGTTATAATAATATCGATGTGGCCTACGCCCTCGAGAAAGGCTTGACGGTGGCGAATACGCCTGATCCTGTCACGGCCCCTACCGCCAATATCGCTTTAGGCTTGATGCTGGATACCGCCCGGCGTATCACGGAATGTGATCGTAAGCTGCGTACGCTTGGTAAGGATATGAAGGTCGGTGTACTGGAGAACCTCGGTATGCCGGTTACCGGACAGACCTTGGGTATTATCGGTATGGGACGTATCGGCAAGGCTTTAGCGAAACGGGCGAATGCTTTGGGCATGGATGTGATCTACCACAATCGCCGTCAGCTTTGCATCGAGGACGAGACCAAATTGAATGTTACCTACGTCTCCAAGGAAGAGCTTCTGGCGAAAGCCGATTTCGTATCCTTGAACGCCCCTTACACCCCCGATACCTATCACATCATCGGCGAGGAGGAGTTCAAGCAGATGAAACCTTCCGCTATCTTGATCAACACGGCCCGCGGTCCGTTGGTAGACGAGCATGCCTTGGTAAAAGCCTTGCGGGAAGGTACGATTCATGGTGCCGGTTTGGATGTATTCGAGTTTGGAGACTATCCTCTCCCCGAGTTATTGGAAATGGACAACGTGGTATTAACCCCTCATATCGGCACCCAGACGATGGAAACCCGTATCATTATGGCACGCACGGTATGCAACAACGTGATCGGGTTCTTGGAGGGCGATCGTCCCGTATCACGGGTACTCCGGCCATGACGGCGGCGTTTATCCTATCCGAGCTACAGTCGGTCGGTACACCCGAGAAGGCGGTTCATTTGAGCCGTTTTTTCAAGACTGGTCCCGGTCAATATGGCGAGGGCGATCAGTTTCTCGGGGTGGTTGTCCCGCAAACCCGTAGCATAGCGAAGGCTAATAAGGCGACTCCTTTCGATGAGCTGCAGCTGTTGCTGGATAGTCCGTGGCATGAGGCACGTCTATGTGCCTTGCTGATTTTGGTCTATCGTTTCCAGGATCGGAAAGTGATGCCGGAAGAGCGGGAAGCCATCTTCCGATTCTATCTGAAGAATATGCGGCGTTGCAATAACTGGGATTTGGTAGACTTAACCTGTCGGGATATCGTCGGCGAGTATTTGGTGGACAAAGATCGTTCCCTCCTCTACCGTTTGGCGGAAAGCGAGAATTTATGGGAACAACGGATCTCGATCGTCTCTACGTGGGCATTTATCCGTCGGAATGATTTTGGGGATACCTTGGAGTTATCCGAACGGTTGATCGGTCATAAACACGATTTGATGCATAAGGCGGTTGGGTGGATGCTGCGTGAGGTCGGCAAAAAGGAGCGGCAGACGCTTACCGATTTCTTGGAACGCAACGCTACTCGTCTTCCTCGTACGGCGCTTCGTTATGCTATCGAGCATTATCCGGAACCCGAGCGGCAATATTTTCTAAAGAAGAAATAACATGGATACAAAGACCATCTCTTTACTTCGTGAATGGGCGAAAATGTACAATACGGAATCGTTTATCAAGGATGATCCGGTGCGATTCCCCCATCGGTTTACGGAGAAACGGGATATTGAGATATCGGCTTTCCTGACGGCGTGGATCTCTTACGGTCGCAGGGCGCATATTCTCCAAAAAGCGGAAGAGCTACACCGGCTGATGGGCGAAAGTCCTTACGAGTTTATCCGTACCGGAGAGACTTCTTTCGCTCCCCTACGGAACCGCCCGGTTCGCGGGCGGGATACCTTTTACCGTTTTTATACCTATCATGATCTGCATCTCCTTTGTTGTCGCCTAAAGGATATATACGATACCTACGACTGTATGGAAGACGCTATGGCCGCCACCGGTCCTTGCGAAGATCCTATCTTGCGGTTGCGACAACTTTTTGCTGATCTCAATGGCATTCCGGTCTTGCACGGGACTTCCGCTTGTAAGCGTTTGGCGATGTTCTTGCGTTGGATGGTGCGTACGGATGGTATCGTCGATCTCGGTATCTGGAGAACAGCCGTGCATCCCCGCCAATTAATCATCCCGTTGGATACGCATGTGCACCAGATCTCTTTGCGCTTGGGCTTGACAGGCCAAAAAACCGCTACCCTTCGTACGGCCCGTGAGATAACGGACGCATTGGCGAAAGTCTTCCCCGATGATCCTTGTCTGGGGGATTTCGCCTTATTTGGCTACGATATAAATCAAGAATAAAAAGATATGGAAGAAAAGAAGATAAATAACATCTCGTCTGTTTGCGTGTATTGCGCATCCAGCACGAAGATTCCCCCGGTTTATTTTGACGCCGCCAAGGAATTGGGGCGTCTTTTGGGGGAGCGAAAACTACGGGTAGTCAATGGTGCCGGGAATATCGGTTTGATGTGCGCTGTCTCCGACGCTGCGTTAGCGGCTGGTGGAACGGTAACGGGCGTTATCCCCCATTTTATGGTGGAGCAGGATTGGTATCATAAAGGCTTGACTGAGTTGATTGAGGTCGAGACGATGCACGAGCGTAAACAGCTCATGGCAAATCTCTCGGATGCGGTGATCGCCCTTCCCGGTGGATGCGGTACATTAGAGGAACTTCTGGAGATCATCACTTGGAAACAACTCGGTCTCTACCTCAATCCGATCGTAATCCTCAATATTAATCATTACTATGATCCCTTGTTGGAACTTTTGAGGAACGCCATGAACGAGAATTTCATGCGTCCCCAGCACGCCAAGATGTGGGCGGTAGCCGACACGCCGGAAGAAGCTATCCGTCTCATCCACGCCGAGCCGAAATGGGACGCAAGCCTTCGGAAGATCGCGGCGATTTAATACTATTAGGCGAAAGGAGACGCAGCACGCTACGTCTCTACAATTAAAAATGAATATGATAATGAAAAAACTAGGTTTATTAATGATGTTGTTGATCCTGTCAAGGATCGCTTTATTCTGCCAGCCACAGACGGCAGGCATCGAGGAGAAAGAAGTGCTTAAGAATGAAGATGTGATTTTCCATCAGATTGATGAGCATACATGGTTTGGAACAGGTCATTTAATGGCGAACGAGAGCCTGTATTTGGTCGAGGGAGAAACGAAAGCGATCTTGATTGATGCCGGAACAAAGATCAAGGATTTGGATAAGCTCGTGGCTTCCATCACGGATAAGCCGGTTACGCTGGTCGCCACGCATGTGCATCCGGACCATACAGGCTCGGCTATCGATTATTTCCCGGAGATTTATATCAATCCGGCTGATACAATATGTATACCGGAATTTATGCCGAATTATAAAGGCAAAGTTTGTTTCCTTGAAGACGGTGAAATCCTAGATTTAGGTGGGCGTATCCTAGAGATAGTCTTTACTCCCGGGCATACTCCCGGCTCAACCACTTTTGTGGATAAGGATGCCGCTTATGGTTTTAGCGGCGATTCGTTCGGCTCCGGTAATCTATTGCTGGGAGTTGACTTCTCTACGCTCATATCTACTTGTAAGAAGATGAGTGCGGTGATCGAGAAATATGATATCAAATACCTCTACCCCGGACATTATTTCGGAATGAACAAGGAAACCCCTCAACGGGTAAAAGACATGATCACGATGAGCGAGGATATCCTGTCCGGAAAAGTGCAAGGCGAACCTAATCCGAGTGGGATGTTGGGGTTAGACCGGGTGTATACGAATTATGGTGTCCGTATAAATTATAAAGAAGAAAGTATGAAATGAGGGGACCTTTAGATTCTGAACCCGATTTCACTGATAATCTTCAATTCAAGCAATTTCTCCAATATTAATCTATCCATATGAGAGTGAGCGGTTTTTCCGTGTGCTAACTTATATACACGGAAGCCGCTGACATTGAATTCTTTCCCTAATTGATCATACAAGCTTTTCTTGTTTGTCTTAAACCAGTAATTAAATAAGTTCTTCATAATCCGACTTTTGTAATTATCTTTCATTGTACGTTGTTAAAGAGCGTATTTTTACCTACCAGAATTGTAAGCGATGAAAACGAATAGCTAAAACGATGGTTTAAGCTAGTCGTTTTAAAGAAGCACTTAGGAATGAAGATGTGCTTTTCCATCAGATTGATGAGCGTACATGATTTGGAACAGGAAATTTAATAGCAAACGAGAGCCCGTATCTAGCCGAGGGAGAAACGAAAACGATCTTGATTGATGCAGGATAAAGAAAAATGTAAACTTAATGTAAATAAAGTATTGGTTTCTGGGAGAAATGAAACAGAGGCGAGTCCATTATGTTTCTTTTAAATTCTTGAATATTTTCCATAGTAGAATCTTCTAGTAATATTAATATAACATTGTTTTCTATATTAATTTCAAAATTACTTGTTTTTAGATTTTCCTTTAATAAGTACTTATTGCGATTAAAGACTGTATTTAATTGGTTTAGTGTATCTCCGAGCATTTTTAGAGAATACGAACATTTCTTTATTTTGAAATCTTTATTACCTATTCTGTTTATAATATCACTTTTTGTATATATGTTGTCTAGTGAATCTACTATATTCACGAATAATAGGTTATTCTTATTTATATAGCTTCCTCCATAATATAGAGGAAAATCAAAATTTCCAGTTTTCCTGTAAAAACTATGATCAAGACGGATTTTCTTTTCTTCTAATATCTTGAATATAGAGTCTTTTCTGAATATAGAATCTTTTTCTATGAGAAATTGTAAGTTCTTATTTTCAATAGTTGTTTCTTTATTTGTGTCTATTATATATGCTAAATTCTTCTTGTCTTGATTATTTGTTTGTTGAATATCATTTTCTTGTTGTTGATGATTACCTGAACAACTTATCAATAGTAAAATGAATATTTCGAAATATATTTTCATATACAAAATTATATTACACAAAGGTATGTAATTAATGGCAATTATGTACCTTTGTGTAATTGAAATCTTCTTTTCCCATCATGGCCAATAATGTGCTGCAATTTGAGGCGTATCCGGATGTATAGGTTATCGCATACTTATTTTTAAGGTAGGCTTATTGTATATTTCCATATACGCTCTTGTTTCCTGTCGTGTGATTCTGTAAAAACATGTACGTGTTTCCCGAAAAACATGTACGACTTTTTCCAAAAACACGTACGTGTTTTGCGGAAAGTATAATCGTCTTTTTAAGATGTTTATGTTCAATGATTTATATAAGAACATTATTTACGTGCTTATTGTCTAGGATTTACCTTGGGATACGTATGCTCTAAATAGACTCCGGATACTTAAAATCGGGTGGAAAAAGTAAACAGGGATCGTTGGCAAACTTACCAGCGATCCCACTAAATCCCTATTATAATTTCGCTTGATTCACTTGCGGCGTGCGGATACCCGGTTTCAATTCTCCGTTGATGATGGTTAATCGGCCATCTTGGATAACCGCTCCCGCTCCGGCACGGGCCAACTGCTCATATTCGCCCAGATCGCTCCATGCTTTCGTGGATAGGTCGTATTGAAGTAAGGTGGTATTGAATCGGTACCATTCTACCGGATGGTGCATATAGGCCTTGGCTTCGGCTTGCAGGCGGGTAATGGCCGCTGAATCTCGCGCCGCCTCCGCTTTCGCTAAATGGATCGGTCGGGCGATGGCGGCTAGGAAACAATCGTAGTTCACACCTCCCATAAATAAGATTTTATCCGTTTGGAAAGTCACGGCACAGCCTCCTGTTAGGGTACGGTTCGTTCCGTCCTTAAACGGGGGAAGAACGGTCTCTCGTTGCCAGGTAAAAGTTGCCGGGTCGAATACCAATACATCCGTTGGGGCGATCGGTTCCTCTTCGTTTAGGATGGGCTGGAAGCCTCCGGCTAGATAGATACGTGTGCCGTTGGGACTTTCTCCGGTCGCTAATACCGGCTGTACACGGGCTGCTCCCGGGAAGTCCGGTAGTTGTTCCCATCCCTTTTCGATATTCGCTAGGTTGAGGCGTAAGAAGGTATGGCAGGGCTGTCCGTTCTCATTTCCCCCTGCTACGTAAATCTCCTGTCCGGTAAAAGCGGCCGAGAGATTATCCATTGGAGACGGTAAGGAGGGTAAGGCGCAAACCGCTACCTCTCCTTTCGTGGGGTTATAGGAGATGCGGGAGACCTCTACCAAGGAAGAATCACTGTTGTTTCCTCCGATGCAAACGATACCTTCCGGGGTGGAAACCGTAGCGCCGTAGGCGACGGGACGAGGCAGTCGGCCGATCTCTTTCCAGCCTTCAGGAAGAAGGACGAATATCTCGCTATAATATCGCTTGGCTCCTCCCTCGGTGACGGGTTTGTCCGGAAAGTTGCAACCTCCGGCAACGATCAATACGCCGTTATGGATGCCGGCGAACGGGGCAGAAACGCCAAGGGAAGCCGTATCGGCTGCTCCCGGTAGATCCGGTAATTTTGTCCAGTTTATCATGGTGTTCTGTTTTTTAGATACAGGCTGGCCGCATCCCGCTACGCAGAGTAGCAGGAGGAACAACCAGCCGGTGATTTGTTGTTTATTATGCATAGCTTATTCTTTTATTGCCCGGAACGTAGAGGCCGGCATGCCCGCCTCGTTTACAAGATTCGCTCTCGTGAAGGGTTGCCAGCCGTAGCGTACCAGCTTCGGGTGAGTCACTTGATCGTTCCACACCTTTACTTTCCCGTTCTCTATCACGGCTTGCGCCGGATAGTAAAGTCCTTCCTGCTCGGCGACCTCGAATGTACGGATGGGGTCCCCATCGGAAGTTGTCAAGTCCTTTGCGTAATCGAAAGTGATATAGGCGGCGTTATCGGTAAACGTTGCGCTGCGGAACAAAGGGCCGGATGGGATTACGTTATGTCCGTAGGTCTTGTTCAAGGCCCAATATGCCAGTCGTTCGCCAATCTCTTTTTTTCGGGTAGGGTGAACGTTTAAAGAATCCCCGCGATCGCTACTAACGGCCATACCCGTATTCGATACGGTTTGCGCCAGACGGCGTTGGCTGTCCCTGAACCAAGTCCAACTCGGGCGGTCTATGCTGGATAGTTGGACATAGTAGAAAGGCAGGTCTGCGTTCCAATTCTGGCGCCAGCTGTTCACCAATAACGGGAATAATCGTTCGTGTACTTCCATATTATGGGCGTTCGATTCTCCTTGGTACCAAATAATCCCTTTGATGGGATATCGATGAAGGGGTTGGATACCCGCCTCGAACAGATAACAAGGCTCATACGGATGGCGTTGGAGCGGGTTGGACGCTTGTTTGATGTTTAAGGCCGCCCGTTCACGTACCCAATCTTGGATAAAGTCGTTCTTCGTCCAATCCTGTAAGATATCCGGAAACTCGAATTCCAGTGTTTTCCGGTCGATCCATGCCTCCGTAGGCGAGCCGCCAACAGCGTTCAATATCAATCCTACGGGTACTTGTAAGCTATCGGCCAGCATACGCCCGAAGGCAAATCCTATGGCCGAGAAGCGTGCGGTATTCCGCGTGTCGCATACTTCCCATTGGGCGTCGTGGTAATATTGCAGGCGGTTCAATGAATCCAGTACGGAAGCGTCCCATTCCACGGCGTAGGTCTCCCAGCGGGGCTTTAGGTCGAATAAACGGATTTGCGAGTGTTGTTTCACGTAATCCAATTGTTGCTGTTGTTCTTCCTTTACGCTCTCGTTTACCCGGAACGCCATGTTGGATTGTCCGGAGCATAGCCAGACTTCCCCGGCTACTACATCCCGATAGTTCAGCGTGCGGCTGGGGGTAGAAACCGTTAAGGTATAGGATTTCCCGCTTACCCGTAAGGGATCGAGCGTGACAGTCCATTTCCCGTTCGTACCGGCTACGGTCTCCTTCCTTTGTCCGGCGAGGGTAACGGTTACTTTCTCCCCTTGGTTGGCGATGCCAGATATAGGAAGCGGTTGATCCCGTTGCAAGACCATCCGGTCCGAATAGATGGCAGGAAGCTGTAATCCTCCGTAATCGCCGGTTAGCGCCCCATAAACGGTGCGGGCCAAGATACCGGCACCTTCAGCGTTTGGATGCAATGCGTCGGGCAATAGATCCGGACGGTCATATAATCCTTCCTGCAAATCGACCAAGGTCGCGCCGGCTATCCGGGCGATTTCTTCGATAAGCGCTTGCTCCATCCAGTACCAGTCTCTTGTACCGGATTTAAAACGAGGATGGCGGTGAGATATCGGAGTCATACGGCAAACCCATACCTTGCATTTCGGATTGGCTTTCCGGAAAGATTCGATCAAGGAAAGATAATCCCGAACGAAATCGTCCCGGTAATTCGGCCATGCCCGAGGGTCCGTATCGTTCAATCCCAGATGGATGATCACGTAATCCCCGGCAAACCTCAGTGCCTTTTGATACGCCTCTTGTTGGGTATAAGGACGATATCCCTTGTTTAATAAAGTAGCCCCGCTATGCCCGAAGTTCTCCACTTCGTAGGCATCTCCAAGCATCTGTTGCAATTGGACCGGGTAGCAGTTTGTTTCCCTGTTCTCGATTCCGTAGCCGTAGGTCACGCTATTACCTACGCAAGCCACCTTGATTCTTTGCGCTTGCCCCATGAGAGCGAAAGCGAGGAAGATGGATAAGATTCCTATTATTTTTCTCATTTCATTCAACCGAATTAGACGTTATTTAAGTTGTTTATCCGGAGAGTAAACCAGTCCTTCCACCGCTTTCTCTCCATCCGGGGTGACGCAAACGAACGTAAACATCCATTTCACCAGACGGACCTCGGGGGTATTGAACGTACCGACCGGAAGCTTCATGAACACCTTGTTCCAGCCTTTTTCCAGATGGACCGGGGTTGGTTTACGGCTTACGCAGTTCTCGTTCCCCAGTGGGATCTCATTGGACTTCTCCCGGTGGGTAGCGGTCCATACGGGGGGCGTTATCTCTTGATCATTTACCCAGATACGGCTCTCTTTATAATCCCATTTCCCTTGTGAGGGAGGAAGATCCATCTCCGAGCGCCCGTAATTCTGGAATTCGATCCACGCCCCTACGTCTTGCGTCTTGGGCGAATAGATCCAAGTCCATGCGTAAGCGGTATGATTCGGCTGCGGGTCCTTATAGACACCGGGAACCAGCGGTCCCCAGACATGGCGCAGGTAGATTCCGGCACCGATGGCGTCGTGCGTGCCGTAGCTTTTCCCTTCATAGGTATATTGCGTCTGAAGCGCCTTTTCCGGAGGGAAAGAGCGGGTCAGTTCCCCATCATTCGGGAAAGGGTCGGTGATACGCCATCTCACGTTGGTTTGCTTGACGTAGGCGAACGGGTATCCTTGGAAATGATGTTCTTTATGCCATAACATCCGCCGCTCAAAATCGACAAATGCCTTATGCTCCTCGTTATCGGGATCGATAGGCAGCATCGTTCCGTTCTTATCGAAATATTGATAGCCGCCGCCCAACCAAGAACGTTCGGCGATCGCTAATAGATTCGGATACAAATTATTCTCCCGGATCAATTTGTCCTCCGGCTGTACGATCCGGTCGTGCCATACGGCAAGGATCGTACCCGCCAAATCATGGCTTCCTTGCGGTTCATTGTAAATACGGCTGGGGTACAAGGCGATTAAGTCGGCGAACGTATCAAAATGGTTGATATAATGGAAACGGGAGTCGATCGCAGGAATGCCCGGTCGTGCTTTTCCCCGGTAACTCCACATTTGCTCCATGTCGATCTCACCCGGTTTGTACTTCCATCCCGGGTTCCAAGAGATCACTTGTTTCCCTTTCGCACGGATATAAGCGACCATCTCGGGTACGAACTTCGGATTGGTAAACTTTACCTCGTCCGTACCGATATGTAAGTAAGGAACCTCCTCGAATACCTCGCAAACCTCATCCATCAATAGTTTTAAGATCGCCATACCCTCCTTGCCCTGCATATCATGACGGAACGCCCGGATGAAAGCGTCGCTATGCCCCGGCATATCGATCTCCGGGATCAATAGTACGTTATGCTCCTTGCAAAAGCGAACCAGCTCCTTTGCCTCCTCGATCGTGTAATATTTTCCGGGCATACGGCTCATATTGCAGCTGTCGTTCAGCATCGGAAAGATCTTGCTCTCCAGACGCCAAGCTTGGTTCTCCGTGAGATGCCAATGAAATACGTTCATCTTGTAGCGGGAAAGTACCTCGATCTCCCGTTTCAGTTCTTCCATGGAGATATAGCTCCGCCCTACGTCTTGCATGAATCCTCGTATGCGGAAAGCAGGCCAGTCGGTGATCTCGCAACCTTGGATGGAATATTGGTTTCCTCGTCGCTCGGTCAGTTGGCGTAAGGTCTGTATCGCCCAATAAGCCCCTTGCTCGGACACTGCCCGGATGGTTATGCCCCGGGAAGAGACGCTTAGTTGATAAGCCTCCTCGGAGTTGAGGGGGATTCCGTCCAATTTGTCAACCAAGGAAACCTCTATCTTGTATCGGCTGTCCGGTTGGACGCTTACCGGCAGCTCCTCCAAGAATTCCATTAGGATGGAACGGAGTTTCCCTTCGGAAGAAACCGCGATTTCCTTCGGATGGAACGAAGCGTTTGTCCGGACGTATTTTTGGGGCAAGGGCAATAAAACAGGATTCCGGGCCTGTAAAGACCCGGAAATGCCTATATATACAATAAGAATAAGATTCAGTATTGATCTCATAGATTGTTTCTCTAAGGAATAAGATCTGTTAGCTTAATGGCTTGGAAGGTCATATGCGCCACGCTTGACTCGTAGAAGATTCCAACCGTTTCCTTATCGATCATGGAGAGACAGGAATATCCCCAGCCCTCGGCCTCGTCTAATAAGACTTGATGTTCCGTAGGCCAAGTAAGTCCGCCGTCCAGACTCGCCTTGATCGTGATATGATTACGCCCTTTTGTCGTATTCGGGTTGGAGAAGAGTAAAAGGTCTTTGCCGGTGATGTTGTCTTTGGCGTTTACCTTGATCAAGCTGGCCATACAAACGGGTTCCTGCAAGGCACTGCGGCTGGAAGGATGCTCTGTCCATGTCTTGCCTAAATCTTTTGTCGTGGCTACGGCACGGCTACCGCCCCGGTTATCGCGCATATTTAGCATCAATACGCCCGGCTCTACCTCGGCAACTTGCGCCTCCGTGGTATTCGTGCGGGCTAAGTTATGCAGGTGCCATGTTTTCCCGCGGTCTTTGCTATACATAATGCCGGCGTTGGGCACACGGGTAGCGTCGATAAACTGGATGGGGAAGACCAAAGTACCGTCTTGCATCGTGATGCCTCGTCCCGGGCCTTGCAATAGGAAATACCAAGACGGGTCTTTTACTTGAGACGTGATGTTGATCGGTTCGCTCCACGTCTTACCATCGTCCTCACTTTTCACGAGCATAAGTTGGGCGGTCTCGTCCGGTGTCATTCCCGGCATGGAGTTCCACCAAGCCCGTTCGTTACCCATACCATGCGTCCATGCGGCTACTACCCAGATCGTATTGGTCTTTTCGTCTACCAAGATCGATGGGTCTCCCACGCCGTTTTGTCCGTGGGGCAGGCCATCCGTTTGTTTGAAAGTCATGGCTACTCGCATCGGTTCCCAAGTTTGTCCCTTATCGGTACTGCGGCTTACTCCGATATCGATTTTCTCTTGCAGGTCCACGCTGCTATTATAGCGAATATCGTAGACTCCGAGTAATGTTCCGTTATTCGTCGTCACTAATCCCGGGATGCGGAAGGCCGCCGATCCGTCATCCCCGGCTTGGCGTACGCCGATACCTACATGGCGTTCGTCCACCTTTCCTTTCCAAGTGATGTCGATCGGTTTGTTGTTGATCTGGGCGTTAGGTATCGTAGTCGCTACTTTTGCCAATAAGGAAGTCTCTGGCTTCATCTGGATACTTACCCAGAAATAATTGATGCCTTTAAGCATCGGTTGTTTAGAGGTTAGTTTTACCGTGCGCGACAAGGGGGCGGTAACCTCATCTTGCCGTACGGAATAAGATTCAAGAGCCTTACGGGTATTTCCCGGTATATGGCTGGATATGTACGTAACGGGACTGAAATGTTCCCCTTTGCGGGATGGAGCTTCCACTCCGCTATAAAATAGACGTATCGCTTGGATGTCCGACAGATTGACATTGTCTCCGATCTGTATCGTGATCTCGTTTAATACATCCCCTTTTTGGGCCGGTATCCGCATCTCGTAAAGTACATTGTCGATCCGGTCTATCAAGATGGGGATTTGTTGCTCTCGCACATAAAGACTGTCTGCCGCAAAAGCCGTTTGTACGATGAAAAGAAGGCAGAAATACAGGAAAGTTTTTTTCATGATGTTTTTTGTTTGTAGGTTGAAATTAATAGATATGTGAATTCCAAAGGTAGCGATATTCATTCATATGAACAAAGCCCCTTTGGAATTCGTGCCAAAAACCTAGTTATATCCAATCGCCTTAAACCTATGTACGATTAGTATCCGGGAGTCTGTTTCAATGCGGGATTGTTTGTCAATGCATCCTCGTTGATCGGCCACAAAAGACGGGACTCTTGTGCGGTCGTGTATTTCAAGACATATTGATTACCGAAACGTCTCAAGTCATACCAACGCTTGCCCTCGAAGAAGAACTCGCGCAGCCGTTCTTTCAATATAGCTTCCATCACGTTCTCATCGCCCCCCTCAAATGGGTTATCGTTATAGAAACTTCCCTTGTCATTCGGATAAGCGACCTCGTTTTTATGTGCGTTGAAATATTCAGAACCGTAAGCACGCTCGCGTACGGCATTGATCTCCGTGGAAGGATCTTCTCCTAAGAGAGCTTTAGCCTCGGCTAGTAGTAACAGGGCATCGGCATAACGGTAAATAGGATAATCATCCAGCCAGTTACGTTCGTTGCTACCCTCCAATGTTGTTCCTTGGAATTTGTATGCGAATGGAGCGATGTACTTTATGCTTCCGTCTTCCTGTTTTTGATAAACAGCTTTCAAGGTTCCTGTCAGACGGGAATCATTTTCGCGGAAAGTTTTCCAGTAATGATCTTTCTTAACTTGGTAACGCATTAAACCGTGGAAATTATAACCCGGAATTTCCATGAATGGGGTTCCTGATTCATCGCAATAGTTTGCCATGTATTCACGTTGCGGAACCATGTTGTTTCGCCAATTATAATCTTTCCACATGGTGAATTCATCTTTGATACTCTTGAAAGCGAAGATGATCTCGCTATTCTCCTTATTCCCATAGGCGAATACATCAGTAAACTTATCCTGTAGCTTTAGGTTGCCGTTTTGTTGAAGATCTTGCAAAGCAGCCTTGGCGGTAGAATAATCTCCTGTACCTCCACCCATTTGGCGACCACTCCATAAATAAACTTCACCTTTTAGTATCAATGTGGCTGATTTAGACCAGTAGCCTTTTCCATATTTGTAAGAATAATCACTACCGAAAGCATTGACGGAAGCGTCAATGTCTTTCTTGATCTGGTCCATGACCTCACTTGCTGGAGACGCCGCTTTTTCCAAATGAGAGATATCCAGTTCGTTACCTAGAGTAGGTTCGGTTACCAAAATTACATCTCCCCATGAACGTAATAGATGGAAATAAATATACGCACGCATACCATATGCTTCACCTAAGAAGTAGTTCTTCTCATTTTCATCTAATAAGGTAGTCTCGTTGGTCTTACGGATCATGAGGTTTAATTGGTTGATTGTCTCATAGAAATCTCCAAAATTGCTGATGCCCGTAAATTCAGCGTTGATCGTATTATACGGATATCGTTCTACGCCTTGAGTGGCTTCACCTCCGAAAGGCTGGTCGCCATAAATATCGGCACGTGGTTCACCCAGTACGAATATATTATAGCTACGTAAGCGAAGCAAGGAATGCAGACCTGTATTGAATGCCTTGAATTGGTCCGATGATTTCCAATAGTTAGCATCGGAAATACTGCTGACTGGCTCCATGTCCAACGAGGTGCATCGATTGAATGTCAACAAGGACACAGCCACCATAAAGGTTATAAATATCTTTTTCATATGATGTTTAATTTTTATGCGTTAATTAGAAAGTTACAGATACACCCATAAGGACAGTCTTAGGAGTCGGATATCTACCATTGTCGATGCCTTGACCATAATAGGTATCTACGGCTGGTTCTGGTGATACTCCGGAATAACCGGTAAAGTAGCACAGATTTTGTCCGGTGACATAAACAGAGGCGTTTGACATAAACGCTTTATTGATCCATCTTTTCGGTAAGTTCCATGTCAATGTGATCTCGCGAAGTGCCAAGTAATCACCCTTTTCATAGAATCGTGAGCTGTTGTTATCTACAGCCGTAAGTCCGTTGTTGGAGCGGGTGATATTCTTTTTGCTCAATTGATCCGCATAGTAGAATTTCGGGATATCCGTATTCGTGTTCTCTTCAGACCAGCTTTGTTTAACCATGTCGATGATGTTAAATGAACCTTGGTATTGTCCGATAGAGCGTGCGGCCAAGTCGTTATACAATGTATGGCCTAATGCGTAGTCGAAACGGGCGTATAAAGAGAAATCCTTGTAAGAAACGGTGGTAGAGAAACCTCCTGTTACGTTCGGGAAGATATTGCCTACCTTCACACGGTCTAGATTGTTGATGACACCGTCACCATTCAAATCGGCCCAACATACGTCACCCGGCTCGATTTGTTGTTTTCCGGTTTTGTCTTTCAGGGCTTCCCATGCCGCTGGACCATATAATTCACCAATGGCGTCATAACGATTATTTGCGTTTGCTTTTACGTCATCCCAATCTTTGAAAATGTGATCTTGCTTGAATGCGAACAAGTCACCCAGCTTTCCTCCTTCTTGTTTTCCGCCAACCCAAACGACTTCGCCTTTTTTCGGATCCCATACTTGGTATCCACCTTGGCGGTTGTTCTCGTTTCCGTTTGCCGGAAGCTTGATGATCTTGTTGGCTACCGTAGATAAGTTAGCTGTTACGTCCCAACTGAAACCTCCTACATTATTTAAGATGTTAGCTTTTACCTCCATCTCAAAACCTTGGTTACGCAGTGTTCCTAAGTTGGTTTTGATACTTTTGAATCCCGTGTAATTAGGCAAATCCAGATCAGTCAACAAATCGGAAGTCGTACGGTTATAATAGTCTAAGATAAAGCTTAAGCGGTTATTGAAGAAACCTATATCCAGACCTACTTCGAAAGACTTACTTTGCTCCCAACGTAAACCGCTATTAACCAATTGGTCATTGTAAAAACCAACGGAATTGTTGTAGTTTGTTATGATATTTCCGTCTTTGTCTTTTTGTCCGTAACTACCGTATACGTCATAATAGCCTAATCCGTTTACATTACCGTTTACACCATAGCTGACACGTGGTTTCAGGTTCGAGATAATATCCGCTAATTTGGAGTCCTTGAAGAAATCTTCCTCCATGATGTTCCAACCTGCGGAGACACCCGGGAAGAAACCCCAACGGTGGTCGCTCAGTTTGGAGATACCATCATAACGAGCTACAACAGACAACAGATATTTGAGGTTGTAGTTATAGTTTACACGAGCGAAGCCGGAAAGGATACGATAGCCTTGTTTGTAACTGTATGAATACGTACGGTTACTTCCTGCGTTCAAGGTTGGGATATCATCCGAAGGTGAATTTTGAGTCTTGGCGTTTAACGTATATTGATGCCAATTGAAATACTCACCGCCGACCATGGCTTCCAAATTGTGCTTGTCCTTGAAACTATCAGAATATGTCAAGGTCACACTATGTTGCTGTTGATTTTCCTTTACATATTTCGCTTCAGCCTGGCGCGTTAGGTTCGGTGTGCTAGAGTTCTGTTGTTGATAGGCTTTATCAAATTTATCCGTTTGATTATCTACGTGATACAAAGCGCTATTAGCCTTTAATACTAATTTCTCGGGAATGATTTGCAAATCGAAACCTATGTTGTATGTTGAACGACGGATTCCATTTGTATTCGTTAGCTTGTCCTTGTAGTAAAGAGGATTACCATCACCGGTACCGAAACCGGAAGCGGGAGATCCATCTTCCATATAGGGGTTCCAAGTTGGGCGTTGGCTCATCGTACGATAGAAGAACTCGTATTGACCGATCCATAATCCCGGCGTACGAGACCAAGTGTAAGTCGCCCCGCCGTTTACAGTTAAGATCGGGAATATTTTATAGGAACCGTTTAACGTTCCGGAGAAGCGTTCGTAACTAGTACCTTTGATCAAACCATCTTCTTTGTAATAACCTAAACTAGCAGCGAAAGTACCCTTATCGTTACCGCCTGTAATGTTCAAATAATGATCTTGCGTGAATGAGGGGTCTTTGAAAGCTGCATCTTTCAATTGGCCTGAATAATCCTTAAATAAAAGTTGCTTTGTAGGATCATTGGGATCTGTCATTTGTTGCCAACCTTCGTTTAACAGACCTTTCGTCGTGTCATCTAGATAGCGAATGTCGAATAAATCGTTACCAACTCCATAGCCCATTTGGTTATCGATACCCGAACGTCCGGTTCGCTTGTATCCTAAGCGATTATAATAGATATAGTCCTCTGCGTTCAAGTAATCATATCCTGTACGGGCGAAGTTTGCTCCTCCTTTAAATTTATAGGAAACGGAAGCTACGCCTTCTTTTCCCCGTTTGGTCGTGACAAGGATTACACCGCCATTCGCACGTGCTCCATAAATGGCCGTTGAGGCAGCATCTTTTAATACTTGGATGGACTCGATATCTGAAGGGTTGATATCTGCCAAAGAGTTACGAACGATACCGTCTACCACTACCAAAGCTCCATTGTCTTTTCCGGTCATGGTAGCTCCACCACGAAGTACGATATTGGGGTCTTTACCCGGCTGGCCACTTATGTTTACTACGCGTAAACCGGAAACCGTACCTTGTAAAGATTGTCCGGCATTGGCCATAGCTGCATTTTCCAGTACGGCGTTATCCAATTTAGAGATAGAGGTTGTCAAGGTCGCTCTCTTTTGTGAGCCACCGTAACCGGTTACCACTACTTCGTCTAGCTGTTCGGCGTTTTCTTGTAGGATCACGTCTACTTTGGCCTTTCCGGCTACTGGAACTTCTTGTGTCTTGTACCCAATGAAAGAAAATACTAATGTGGCGTTCTTGTTGGATACGGTGAGAGTGTAATTACCGTCGAAATCGGTAATCGTTCCATTTGTCGTGCCTTTTTCAACGATAGACGCACCGGGGACACCCATGTTGTAGGTATCCAGCACTGTTCCGGAGACTGTCTGCTCTTGTCCGTACATAAATGCCGGAAGTAGGAGCGCAAGCATTAAGAGCAGTAGATTCTTCTTCATAATGAATTACTTTTTTGTTGTTTATTTAGTTTATTGGATGAGATTAATTAGCATTCGTCGGTCATATTAGCGACTTTCGGACGTAAGAAGATCACTTGGATTAAAAGTGCGATGAGTACCAATCCGGCTAGCATGGCGAAGTCATGGCCAAGATTACCAGCGTCGGTAGATTTTCCTAGTATATCCGTGATGGCGGCTCCGGCAAATACACCGGTCATATTCATAATTCCATAGGCTGTAGCCCGATAACGGGGGGAGATGAATTGGCAAAGGATAGGCATATTATTGGCGTCGAATATACCATAACCGATACCGAAGCAAAGACCACCGCCGATAATCATCGGGAAGTTGTGCCCAAATCCTAGTAATAGGAGAGAGGGTATCGTTAATGCCAAACCAATGGCGCCTGTGTATACACGTCCCCGGACATTCCGCTGGATCCATTTATCGGATAAAATACCTCCGGCGATTACCCCTATAAAGGAAGAGATAGCGATCGTGAATGTAGATAACGGACCGGCCTCGGACATATCCAACGAGAGATTTTCAGCGAATAGGGTAGGGAGCCAGTTCTTTGTCGCCCAACCCGGTAAGCTCGGCGTGGCGAAATAAAGAAGAATGATCCAAAAAGCGATGTTCGTGAATAACATCCCTAATCCTTTAAACGCACCGGAAATCGGATTCTCTTTCGGATAATTTTCCAGTTTTACGGCTTGTTCGACATGATCTTTCTTATCGTGTAAGAAGATGATCAAGACCACGCTATAAGCGATGCCGATGATACCAAACCAATGGAAAGTCGTTTCCCACGTATAAGCGCTGGCCACCGTAGCTCCGAATCCTCCCAAGGCTTGGCCTACGTATAGACCTGTCATATGGATACCTACGGCTAATGACCGTGTTTTCTCTTGGTGATAATCTGTGATAAGCGATAATCCGGCAGGAATATACAGGGCCTCACTGACCCCCATCAAGGCACGTAGGTAATAGATCTGATTGAAATCCGTGCAATACCCCATCATCAAAGTCACGAAGGACCAGACAAATAAGCTACCCACGATTAGCCACTTCCTGTTTACCCTGTCTGCCACCATACCGGCTACAGGGCTCATGAATCCGTAGATCCAGAGGAAGACTGCCATCAAACGTCCGAAGTTCGCCGCAGATTCTAGTTCCACGATATCCACCATCATAGCTGATTTCATGGTTGATAGCATCTGGCGATCCATATAGTTCAGTAAGGCGACAACCCATAGTAAACCGACTACGATCCAAGGATATAATTTCTTATTTTTCATTTGATTGAGGAAAATAAAAAGGAAAACAAAGCCTTAGAAACATTAGGAGCCACGGTTGTGACCCCTGATGTCAATTGACCGATTTTCAGTATTTTAGATAAAGTTATTTAGAAAGAATTTCGTCGCAGAGTAAACTACATTTGAGAAGCATTCTAGGAATGTGGAACGGACCTTTGAATAGATTGCCTTTGGCAGATTGAGAGACACTACCATCGAAGTGTAGGTAGCCATACCATTCCCCATATTCTTTGTCGGGGAGATGATTAAATGTGTAATCGTTTATTAGTTTGTGCATTTCGAGATATTTGGCGTCGCCAGTCGCTTGGTAGGCGTAAAGCGTAGCGATAACCGCCTCGCATTGTGGCCACCAAAACTTCATGTCGTGCCAATACTCTTGGGGAGGGAAGTTTTTGCAATCCTTGAAATAGTTGATTCCGCCGTACGTCTTATCCCAGCCCCAGTCCCAAGACCAGTTGAGGATTTGTAAACCCATCTCTTTCAGTTGGGGGTCCCATCCTCGGTATTTGGCCTCTTCCAAGATAAACCATGCGGTCTCGATGGAGTGGCCGGGATTGATGGTACGCCCGGCGATAGAGTCGATAAACTCACCGTTGGGTCCTACTGTCTCCAAGATAGCCTTGAATTCGGGATGCATGAAATCACGGCGTAACTCGGCTATGGAATCATCGATTTGTTGTGTAAGTATGGGATCGTTTATGGCCTCACGGATGCGTGCCGCCGTATCGATCAGTATCATGCAGAAAGAATGGCCTTTCGCCACGAGACCTTCACGAAATTTAGGCTCCAATAATCCCGGGGTATTCTTATAGTGCAATACTTGCTTGAATAAGTTCACGGCCTTCTCGGCATAGCCTTTGTCACCTGATGCCAATGCATAGTGGGCCATGGCGATCGCTGCGAAAGTCTCGGAGAATACGTAACGGCGTTTACGTACAGGGATGCCTGCCGCTGTTACCTCGAAGAACATACGTCCGTCCGTATCAAAACAATGTTTCTCGATGAAATCGATACCGTTTTTACAGGCTCTCAGCCATTCTTCGTTCTTCTCAATGTGATTATAGGCATATGCCAAGATAAAGGCGAATCATCCTTGGAACCAAACGGATTTAGTAGAGTCCATCAGAGTACCATCCCGGTCTACGCAAGTAAAGTAACCGCCGTTCTCTTTGTCCAGTCCGTATTTCATCCAAAAAGGAAGAATATTGGAAAGAAGCTCATTCCGATAGGTCTTGCCCCAATAAGCTAGATATTCCGATGGATTAGATAAATTGTCAAACGCTGCCATACCTTAGAATTTATTACATCTTTCAAAGAAATTGATAGCCTCTAATTCCGCTTTCATTGCGGCCTCTTCTTCGTCCGTCATATTCCGGAACGGGGTACGGTTCTTGCCGAGATCTAATCCGATCAATTTCATGATGCGTTTTCCTCCGACGATATTACCACGGTAATTGCAGATAACGTTAATAACCTCCTGAGAGAAGTTTTGTCTCTCGCGAGCTGTCTCTAAGTCACCGGCTGCCCAAGCCTCTAGGATACCGGTTAATTCTTTTCCGTTATAGTTTGTGGTACCACCGATACCTCCTTGCGCTCCACCCATCGCAAGGCAAGGAAGAATCGTTTCATCCTGTCCGTGCAACATGTCGAATTTACCATCCTTGTATAAACGACATTGATTGTATTCGTATAAGCTCTCGTATGTATATTTGATACCGGCGAAATTAGGGATACGCCCGTCTACTGCTTTTAAGAAATCCAGCATAGGGAGGAAAGCGTTGTTAAACGCAGGGATATGATAGTAGTAAAACGGTAAGGCAGGAGCGCCGCAAGCGATCTCCTCGCAGTACTTTACCAATTCCTCAATTCGACCGATACGAGGGAAAGGGGTAGCCATAGCGCCAATACCCCAAGCGCCGATCTTTTGAGCATGTTCCGCTAAATTACGACTAGACTTAACGCATGTGCTACCTACGTGCACAATTACCTTAAAGCCTTCCGGAGCTGCTTCCATCCATTTCTCGGCCAATTTCATGCGTTCTTCCTCTGTCAGCATATAACCTTCTCCGGAAGAACCATTGATGAACACGCCTTTCAGTCCGTTTTTCACAAGAAGTTTCGCATAAGCTTCAATTGGCTCGTAATTAACTTCCCCGTTCTCATGGAACGGAGTGAAGGGAGCATCGATCAGTCCTTTAATTTTATCCATACCTGCGTTATTTTTATGAGTTTTAACCTCTGATTTTAATTACGATGCAAATATAAATAAAATATTTTAATAATAAACCAATATTTTATCAAGAAAATGAAATAATTATTTGATTTTTATTTAATTCCTTTGAAATGATTGTTAAATCATACCTAGAATTTTAGATCGAGATAGCAGGCAGGCCCCTAATATGCCCGCTCTTTCACCTAATTTGGATACTTTGATCTGTGTATCACGGGTTACCAAGTTTAAAGAGTACTTCCTAACGGCACTTTTAATAGGTAGACTTAAATATTCTCCCGTTTGCGACAAGGGCCCACCCAGTACGACCAGTTCTGGATTGAAAATGTTCATCAATCCTGCTATTCCTTTACCTAGATTAAAACCGATCTCCTCCAGTATCTCAATAGATAGCATATCCTCTTTGTGAATAGCGTCGATCAAGTCAGAGAGTCCGATGTATTCCCCGGCATCGATTTTACTGGCCAATATGGTGTTGCTACCCTCTTTATACCGCTCAAGGAGGGTACGGTACAGGGCAGAACCGGAAGCTCCAGTCTCGAGGCATCCTTTTTTACCGCAATGGCAAAGAATCTCATTCTCGAAGAAGCTGAAGTGCCCAAATTCTCCGGAGAAGCCTGATTTCCCGAAATAAACCTTGCCGTCTATGATGATACCGATACCTAATCCCCAAGATATATTGATGAATAGGATATTTTTCTCTCCTTTTACGACTCCTTGAAGATATTCGCCGTAAGCCATGGAACGGGTGTCATTCTCTATATAGATCTTTATATGTAGTTTTTCCTCAAGGATTTGAGACAAGGGCTTCTCCTCAAAGTAAAAAATGCTATAGCTATATCCGGCGAAAGGATTTACCCGTCCGGATATATTAATGCCAATGCTTAATATCTTTTCCCTTGGGATCGGCAACGAGTTTATAAATTCATTGATACATTCGCAAAGATGGTCTAAAGCGGCTGGTGTGTTTTCGAGTGTATAAGGGATATTCTGCTCAATGCGGATCTTATCTCCTTTAAAATCTAATATGGCTAGATTCAGTTGATCTTTCAGTATATCTACGCCCACAAAATAGCCGGATACGGGATTGAGCCCGTAAATACTAGGTTTACGCCCTCCGCTAGTCTCTTGTTTTCCAAAGTCGAGTATATAACCGTCCTCTTGTAATTCGCTAATTAGCTTAGTGACGGTGGGGATACTGAGATTCATTTCTTTACATACCTCCGCTATAGTAGCGTCTCCATTGGCCATATAATAATGTATGATCTTCTTTTTCAGAAGGCCACTGCGAGTATTGTCATCGGACGAGAGCAAGAACTTAGTTGTCATGGTTATACCTTTATTGAGTGATTAGGGCAAAGGTACAATAAGTTTTTTCAAAAACTAAGCGTAATAAAATAAAATTTTTTCATAAGGAGCTGTCTTAATTGTAAGAATTTGTAATAGAAGTTGAATGACATAGTCTGCGGCGAACTCTGTCACTCGTGACATCTGTGATAAACGCATAGGAAAGAAAGGATAATATTACACTAAAATCCTTCTTTCACGATCCGTTTGATCGGGAGGAAGAATCGTTCGATCAGGCGTAATTCTTCCGTTACGATCTCCGCGGAGGCTTGCGTCTCGGGCGAGACGGGCAGGTCGATACCGTAATTGGTTCTCAGGCCCTCTGGAAAATCGATATCCGCCGTATAGTACTCGTCGGTGGGGACCAATGAGATATTCGATACCACGCCATTTACCACTCCAAACTCCTGATCCGGGAAATTGGAGAAACGGACGATCGCCCGCTGGCCTCTCCGGACTTTTCCCGAGCGTGCTATCGGTATGCGCACCTTCCCCACCAGCCGGCCCTCGCCTTGCGGCACGACGGTGAAAGCCACCTCTCCGGATGGGATATACTGGTTCTCATTCCAGTACTTAGTGAAAGTTACGACACCCCCTACCGGGGCGATGAGGCAATAACGTAACCTCCACTCGTTCATGCTGTTCAGCAATTGTTCCCGGGCGGTCTGTAATTCCTGCCGTAGCGTAAATTCTTTCTCGCTCCGCTCCAGCGTCAGATCCAGCAAGGATTGCTCTTGCTCCCCGATCTGTATCCGGAGATTCTCGGCCGAGGCTGCCGCCCCTTCCAGCGAATAACGGCTTTGCAGCAGGGAAGCCCGTGCGGTCTCATGCTCGTAGGAGGAAATCACGGACCGGCTATACAATAATGAATCCCGGGCGTATTGCCGCCTTGTCAAGGCGAATTGCTCCGAGAGGGTCTTCCGCTGCCGTTCGGTCTCGTTATAGTAAGCCTTATACAACGCTATCTGTTTGCGGATGGAGGCCATTTTTTGCGGATAATAATCGATCTCCCTGTAATTGATGCAGGCATGGAGCGCCGAGAGTAGTCCCGAGTAAGCCGCTTGCATATCACCCAGCGATAGCTCCTTGTACTTTGATAATGCCTTGTCCAGGCTATCCACGTCGCTTCCGGATCGTTCCAACGCCTTATCCAGATAGATGGCATCGTCCGTGTCGGCGTGATTCTCTATGACCGCC
>NZ_QTLZ01000035.1:0-638 GCF_003635425.1 Parabacteroides sp. AF27-14 | reverse complement strand
AGATAGATGGCATCGTCCGTGTCGGCGTGATTCTCTATGACCGCCAGCCAATCCCCCTCCCTTACCGGGCGATTATCCCTGACGAGCAGCTCCTGTATCTTTCCCGCTGCCCGTGTCACTACCGCCGTCGCGGGATGTTGCCCCGTCAATGTCATGTCTGCCGTGATCACGTCAGGATATTTGAAGAAACAGCTTCCCACCAGCAATGTCACGACCACGAGGAATAACAGCGTTATCCCCCACCGTACGATCCAGGCCGGCACTTGCCCCATCACCTCCTGTACCTCCTCGCTCCTCAGTTCTATGTCCTTATTTCTCTTCTCCAACTAATTTTCAACTTTCAATTCTCAATTCCCAAGTTCCAACTGGTTCTTCACCAACTTATAGTAAGTCCCCCGCAAGGCCGTGAGCTCTTGATGCGTCCCTTCCTCCACGACGCGTCCCTTGTCCAGCACCACGATCTTGTCGGCGTCACGTACCGTGCTTAGCCGATGCGCCACGACCACCACGGTCCGTCCTTTGTAGAAGGCGTGCAACTGCTCCATGATCTCCCGCTCGTTGTTTGCGTCCAAGGCGTTCGTGGCCTCGTCCAGGAAGATGAAGTCGGGATTCTTGTACACCGCCCGGGCGATCAGGAT
>NZ_QTLZ01000034.1:0-38536 GCF_003635425.1 Parabacteroides sp. AF27-14 | reverse complement strand
TCAGTCGAAAGATTGGCTCCTTTTTTTGGTATATACACCAGCCGTTGTAGAGACGTGGCGTGCCTCGCTCACTACAGACTGATAGTATTGTTACTATTGCTAGGGGATGAGACGCAGCACGCTACGTCTCTACAACTGGGGAAAATGGATAGATCAGTCGTTTATTTCTTTAGCTAGAGATTCCCGTAGTTTTCGGACTGCCGTGGCGATGTGGGCTTCTAATGTCTTTACTGATATTTCTAGGATATTTGCCGCATCCTTATATTTCATCTTATCTTCACGGATCAGTTTAAAAGCCATCTTGCATTTATCCGGGAGTGTATTGATCGCCTCATTTAAATGATCGATGCATTCTTTAGAAATAAGTTCTTCCTCGGGCGTAGTATCAGTATGCGCAAATAAATCGATCGTATTCTCATCGATCTGGACTTTCTCCATATGCTGTGTCCGGTATAGGCTGATGGCTTTGTGGCGGGCTATGCCATAGATATAAGAATCGAAGTTAGAGATCTCCGGTAATGACTTTCTATTATTCCAAAGACTTAGAAATGTATCAGAGACAATTTCCTCAGCTTCTACAGAGGAAGGCACATAAAGGGATGTAAACCGCATTAGCCTCTGAAAATAGGCTAAATAAAGCGATTTAAAAGCAGTTTGAGAATCGGATAGCGCGATTTCACAGACCCATTGCATTATTTCTTTGGAGTGTTTTTCCAAGTAACTAGAATCTTGTTAACTTATTTCCCTTCTAAATATATAGTCGCAAATGTATATAAAAACCCTTAGTGGATCTCTCTCTTAAAAGAGAAATACTTGATGTTAATTTCAACCTAATTTCATATCTGGTTGTTTTTGAATCTAATCCGCAGGTTGTAACATCATTGTAATATGTATGTAACGGATGCGAAATAATTGTTTCAGAACTTTGCGCAAGAATTATAACAATCAGTATGGAAACATTTTATTTGTTCTTGGTCATATTTTTGTTTGTATTGGCCATCGTAGATTTATCGGTCGGTGTTAGTAATGATGCCGTGAATTTCTTGAATTCAGCTATCGGCGCGAGAGCCGCATCCTTTAAAGTTATTATCGCTATCGCTGCTGTGGGAGTCTTTGTTGGTGCGGCGTTATCCAATGGTATGATGGATATCGCCCGGCATGGTATTTATCAACCCCAGCATTTTTATTTCTCGGAGATCATGTGTATCCTTGCGGCCGTTATGCTTACGGATGTGGTGCTACTGGATATTTTTAACTCATTAGGTATGCCGACCTCGACAACGGTTTCCATGGTGTTTGAGTTGGTGGGTGGAACGGTAGCGATCGCCTTGGTAAAGATCGCTAGTTCTTCAGGCGCTTTGCAATTGGGGGATCTGCTGAATACCGAAAAGGCTTTTACCGTGATTCTGGGTATCTTTCTTTCTGTGGCGATCGCTTTTTTCTTTGGTGTGATCGTGCAGTATCTGTCCCGGATCTTGTTCTCGTTTAATTATAAGAAAAGCTCTAAATATTTTATTGGTCTGTTCGGAGGTTTAGCGGCCACTTCCATCATTTACTTTATGCTGATAAAGGGACTGAAGACAAGTTCTTTTATGACGGGTGAGTTCAAGGATATGGTGTATGCCAATACGGGGATGATCGTTTTGGGATGTATGGTATTTTTTACGATCTTGATGCAGGTATTGCATTGGTTGAAGGTGAATGTATTCAAGGTGGTCATTTTGATGGGTACGTTTGCCTTGGCGTTGGCTTTTGCCGGGAATGACTTGGTGAACTTTATCGGAGTCCCCTTGGCTGGCTATTCCTCTTATATGGACTTGATGGCGCAGGGAGGGACCACTACCACAGATACATTTTTGATGACCTCTTTGTTGGGACCGGCCCAGACACCTTGGTATTTCTTGGTGGGTTCCGGGGTCGTGATGGTAATCGCCTTGGCTACCTCCAAAAAGGCTCAGAACGTGGTGAAGACTTCCTTGGATCTGTCTCGTCAATCGGATGGAGAGGAGTCTTTCGGTACATCGCCTGTCGCACGGGTATTGGTACGGAATTGCAGTAATATATCCGCTACGATATTAAGTATCGTGCCCACTCCGGTTAAGAACTGGATTGATAGCCGTTTCAACCAAAGCGAGATGATCATGGATGACAAGGCTAGCTTCGACTTGGTACGTGCCTCGGTGAACGTGGTTTTGTCCGGATTGCTGATCGCTTTGGGAACCTCCTTGAAATTGCCTTTATCTACGACGTATGTGGCTTTCATGGTCGCTATGGGTACTTCGTTGGCAGACCGTGCTTGGGGGCGTGAGAGCGCCGTATATCGCATCACAGGCGTATTGTCCGTGATAGGTGGTTGGTTCATTACGGCAGGGGCTGCTTTTACGATCTGTTTCATCGTCGCTCTCTTGATTTATTGGGGAGGTATTCCAGCTTTGGTCGCTATGATTGGTTTGGCGATCTATTCGTTGGTTCGTAGCCACTTCGCTTATAAGGCTAAATTGCGGAAAGAGGCATTGAAGGAGGAGGTGAATTCTACGGTGTCTAAACTTCGTAAGGCTACGGATACCCGTGAGGCTTTGGCCCTGTTCCGCGAGCATAGCCGTGAGGAATTACAATCCGATCTGGATTTTACGGCGGAAGTATTCGGCAAGGCAGTAAATGGATTCATGAATGAGAACCTCCGTGAGTTGCGCAAGGTCTTGACTGCCGTGGAGGAGAAGAAGATTCACTTGAAGCAAGTGAAACGTGTCGGTACGCTTGGCGTTACCCAATTGGATCACGACATCGCCGTGGAGAAGGGGCTTTATTATTATCAAGGAAATGACTTCGCCAGCGAGATCATATTCAGTATCCGTCGCTTGGCAGAACCGATGAAAGATCATATCGATAATAATTTCAGCCCGTTGAGTCCGGTACAGAAAGATGATTTTGGTAAGGTATCTGAACAAATCATCTCCTTCTTGAGAAATTGCGCTATTATGATCCGTAAAAACGATTATATTGGTTTTGAGGAGCTGATCGCTGAGTCGATTACCTTGATGAACCAACTTACCGCCTTGAAGAAAGGGGAGTTGAAGCGTATCCAAGGGCAGTCCGGCAGCACGAAGGTGAGCATGGTTTATTTGAACATGGTACAAGAAGCCCAGAACGTGGTTTCTTTTACGGCGAACCTCTTGAAGGTGAGCAGGAAGTTCCAGAAGGAATAATCAGTCTCTATTATATTAGGATGGTGGGAGACGGGGCATGCCCCGTCTCTACTGGTTTATAGGGTTAGCATCTTCTTTTCTTTGACTAAATCACTCTCGTCCATCCGCAGGGATGGGACTGTACACATCTTGATAAAATCTCCTGTCTGGCAAGTATAATCATAGTAGACCTGTTGTTCCGGGGTAAAATCTTCTTTATCGATCAGTCCGCTTTTCCGGCTCATGAATTCATCGATCTCCGTGCTTTCTGATTCCTTGATAAGAAGGATTCGGCGGGCAATCGGGTTACGATTATAATCCTGACCGATGTATAATCCTCGTAATTGGCGGGGATTCTTGAAAAATGGTATTTGCAGGTATATCGTTACCATCGTGAATTGGGGCGCTTGGTTCTCGTTCAGCATGCAATGGAAATTCTGAGGATCGGGCATGATCCCGAATCCCCATTGAGCCTCTCCATAAGCGCTGATCCGCCCTACACGGACTTGATTATCCGAGGGGGAGAGTAGGAAGGGTTCCATCTTGAGGCAGTCCGAGGAGGAAGAAAGGCTGTAACTGGTATAGATTCCTTTGAAAGCCTCTATTTTAGAGGCGGAGAGCCGTGTCTCCTCCATCAATTGCTTGGCGAAAGGATTATCTTTTAGGCTATCCGGTTCGGCGAGCTCCATCTGGTCTAGGCGAAGGATCATCTCCTCTATATGGGAAAGCAAACGTTTTTTCGACACGTTATTCACTAGGGCGAGCGCCGAGTCCAGCGCTTCTTCCGGCGGGTAACTCTTGATGCCCTCGAAATAATTCGGCAATACGGTCGTATATAGGGAGGACAATATGCTGGGAGCCATATCGATCCAGTCGGCTATCTCTTTCATCTTAACCCCATTGCTTCGTAGATATTCGATCTTTCGGTAGAATTCTTGAAGATTGTTCATGTGTTTATACTCTTGATTTACCTTACAAAATAAGAGGACATATGTTGCGTTTCCGTTTCATGAATGTTACATAAATATTTCTTTATAATTTATTGATTCCTAGTTGGGTATTAATAATATACATTCATGGGTTCAGTAATATGTCTGTAACATGGCGGCTGTACTTTTGCCTTCGAAAATAAAACGACAGAAGATTATGGACACTGCGATACAGACAAATAAAACATCCCGGAGGCGGGTTTCCGATCTCTTCTTCATCCTATGGGCCGGAGGGGCCGCTTTGCTTTCTTATTCCTTGGTATATATGTTGCGTAAGCCTTATACGGCTGCCGCTTTCGAGGATCTGGAGGTATTCAATATGGACTATAAGGTGGCGGTTACGATCGTGCAGATCTTGGGGTACGTGGTGTCGAAGTTCATGGGAATTAAGTTGATATCGGAGTTGCGGCGGGAAGAGCGCTTGCGGTTCATCTTGATGTCCGTGGTGATGGCGGAACTTTCGTTGGTATTCTTCGGGTTGCTCTCGGCTCCTTATAATATAGCGGCGATGTTCTTGAACGGGCTTTCGCTGGGATGTATGTGGGGGATTATTTTCAGCTTTATAGAAGGACGTAGGATGACGGATGTCCTCGCTAGTTTGTTGGGCGTAAGTATGGTGATCAGTTCCGGTACGGCAAAGTCTGTCGGCTTGTACGTAATGGATACGTGGCAGGTCAGCGAGTTCTGGATGCCCGCCTTGATCGGGGCGGTGGCATTGCCTTTGCTAGCCTTGTTGGGATATGCGCTGAACCGGCTTCCACAGCCTACGGAGGAGGATATCGCCTTGAAGTCGGAGCGGGAGACCTTGAACGGGCGGCAGCGTTGGGAGCTTTTTAAGCATTTCATGCCTTTCTTGACGATGCTTTTCGTGGCGAATATAGCGATCGTGGTATTGCGGGATATCAAGGAGGACTTCTTGGTGAATATCATCGATATGTCCGGTTACTCGCCTTGGTTGTTCACGCAAATAGATAGCGTGGTGACCTTGACTATCTTGGCGATCTTTGGTTTGATGGTGCTCGTGAAAGATAATTTTAAGGCGCTTTCAGTCCTGTACGGTTTGATTATTACGGGCATGATGGTCATGGCGTTCGTGTCGTTCGGGCAGGAGCGGATGGGATTGAGCCCGGTGACATGGCTTTTCTTGCAGAGCCTTTGCCTGTATATGGCTTACTTAACCTTCCAGACGATTTTCTTCGATCGCTTCATCGCTTGTTTCAAGATACGGGGAAACGTCGGTTTCTTTATTGTCTTAACAGATTTTCTGGGGTACACGGGTACGATACTGGTATTGGTGCTAAAGGAATTCGTGGGTACGAGATTGGACTGGGCGGTATTTTATAACCAACTTGCCGGATATGTAGGGATCTTTTGCTGCGCCACTTTTGTCGCTTCCTTCGTATATTTGCGGCAACGCTATCGCAAGGAGACCGCTTTATGTGGCTGCGAGGAAATAGCAACTCTTGAACCTACCGAAAACAATGTCCTTACGATCGCTTAAACAAGAAAATTATTAAATACGATACATACAGAATATGAAGAAGATTTCAGGTGTCATTATGGATTGGGCCGGTACGGCCGTGGATTATGGATGCTTCGCTCCGCTGAACGCTTTTCTCAAGGTATTCTCGGAAGAGAAAGGGATTGATATCACTTACCGGCAGGCCCGTGAGCCGATGGGTCTCTTGAAGATCGATCATATCAAGGCGATCTTGAGCATGCCGGAGGTGAACGAGAAGTTCCGTGCCCTGTATAAGAGGGACTGGAACAAGGGGGACGTGGATGAGATGTACGCTAGTTTCGAGAAACATTTGTTCGCTTCCTTGAAGGATTTCACCACTCCGATACCGGGAGTCTTGGAGACGATGGCGATGCTTCGCGAGCAAGGTATAAAGATCGGCTCTACGACCGGGTACATGGCGAAGATGATGGAGATTGTCCGTCCCGGAGCCGAGGCCAAAGGATATAGGGTAGATAATCTGGTGACACCAAACGAGGTCCCGGCCGGTCGCCCCGCCCCGTATATGATCTATAAGAATATGATAGATTTAGCGATTCCTTCCGTAGATCAAGTGGTGAAGGTAGGAGATACGATCGCTGATATTAAGGAGGGCGTGAACGCCAAGGTATGGAGCGTCGGTATCGTGACCGGTAGCAACGAGATGGGCGTGAGCGAGGAGGAATATAACAGCCGTCCGGCGGAAGAATGGGAATCTCTGAAGAAAGAGGTGCGTGAGCGTATGTTGGCGGCGGGGGCTCATTTCGTCTTGGATACGATCGCCGAGCTGCCCGCTTGCATCGAGAAGATTAACAACAGGAATTAAGCTTGATAACCGAATAGAATAAAACAATCATATGAGAAACTATTTATTATTGACACCGGGCCCGTTGAGTACGTCGCAGACGGTACGTGAGGCCATGCTTCAAGATTGGTGTACGTGGGATAAGGATTATAACGAGGGTATCGTTACCCCGATCCGTAAAGGCTTGCTGGCGATAGCGGGACTGGACGGGGATGAGTACACCAGTGTCCTGCTGCAAGGTAGCGGAACGTATTGTGTGGAGGCTACGATCGGGGCTACCGTGTGTCCGGAGGATAAATTGTTGATCCTCGCTAACGGCGCTTATGGCAAACGTATGGCGCAGATCGCCGATTATTATCATATCAATTACGTACTGGTCTCTTTGCATGAGACGGAACTGGTAACTGGCGAGGTAGCCCGACGTGCCTTGGAGGAGCATCCCGGTATCACGCATCTCTCAATGGTACATAGCGAGACCACGACCGGTTTGTTGAATCCGATTGAGGAGGTAGCCGAGGTGATCAAGGGCCGGGGGATTACCTTTATCGTGGATGCGATGAGCAGCTTTGGCGGTGTCCCTATCGACGTGAAAGGTTTAGGTATCGACTTCTTGGTCAGTAGCGCGAACAAATGTATTCAAGGAGTTCCCGGCTTCGGCTTTATCCTCGCTCAAAAAGATAAATTGATGGCGACGAAGGGGAATGCCCGCTCGCTTTCCTTAGATATCTATGCCCAGTGGGAAGCGATGGAGAAAGGGGGAGGCAAATGGCGTTTCACGTCTCCGACGCACGTGGTTCACGCTTTCTACCAAGCGATGAAGGAATTGAACGAGGAAGGCGGTATCACGGCTCGTTATAAGAGATATCAGGAGAATCACCAGATATTGGTGGAAGGTATGCGTGGATTGGGTTTCAAGACCTTGCTGCCCGATGATGCCCAAGGGCCTATTATCACTTCGTTCTTATATCCTTCCGCGGATTTCGATTTCACCTCGTTCTACGCACGGCTGAAGGAGAAAGGCTTCGTGATCTATCCGGGTAAGATCTCGGATGCGGATACGTTCCGTATCGGTAATATCGGAGATATCTTCCCGAAAGATATGGAAGCCTTGATACAAGCGATTAAAGAGATCCGGTAATCGATGCCCGTAACGTAACGAGTCCTTCGGGGCCCATATTGAACAGCAAATCAGCAATACTCAGATTGGGGAGGAATCCGAATTTCTCCCGGAATACTTGATAATAAGGTTCCGGGTGGAAGGCGGGATCTTCCCCTTCGTGTTTCGGGCAGATCGTTTCCCGGAAATCGTTGGCTACCTCTGGCTCATAATGCTCGGTGTAGACGACTGCGGGTTGCATATCCAACAGGTCACAGACTAGACGGCGCAGTTCCTCGTTGAAGTCGAGGAGGAACTCGTATTTCTTTTCGTAGAAAGGAGCGAAGTCATCGGCATAATACTCGAAAAACGGACTCATATTGTAGGCCGATACCAAAGCGTTCCAGTGTAGGTGCCGCCAGTTTCCGTGGTCGGAGATACGGATGTCCTTGGTCTGGCATTTCAAGGTATCCGGCTTGACGATGGGGATGGATAGGGAGAGTGGGCCGTTCGCGGCGGCGATGACGCAGCGGTTACGATAGGTTTGCTTCACGTAATTCTCGGCGGTCTCGATACGGACTTCCGGGTATTGGAGCATCTTGCAATATTGTTGTATGGGGCCTAGATAGGCGGTCGCTATATATACAGGTCGCATGATTAATGAACGGGTTTAAAGATTCGTTGTTTGTCGGGGCTGTACCAGCAGAGCCAAGCGTTGCCGACGATATGGTCGGCCGGTATGAAACCGAGATGGCGGGAATCTACCGCCTCGTTGGTATTATCGGACAGTACCCAATAGTAGTCTTGTCGGAAAAAGAAGAAATTAGTCTCCCGCCCGTCCAGATATAACTTTCCGTCGCGGAAGGAAGCCTTGCCATCCGTCTCCCGCAGGATGATCTCCTTGCAGGCGGTGAGCGAGGCTGCGTCCAGCGGGTAAGCCCGGTCTTTCCGGGGGACGATCAACATGTATTCTTGCATTTGTTCCCCGATAAAATGACGGTTTATGGCATCGGGCAATTCCTCCCTCAATTGATATTCCTCGAAAGCCGTGAGGCTGAGCATGCAGCCAAAACTTTCCTGCCTGAAATCCCTAAGTGGGATGTCCAACTTCTCTAACGTCTCCAAGAACGTCTCCTTGGCGCTCAGTGTTATGAAATAGGAGCTGAGGGAGCGGGGAGAGCGGGGGATTTTCTGCCCGTTTATCGTATATCCGTCCATGCTGACCCGGATCGTATCGCCCGGCATACCGATGCAGCGGCTGATGAATAAGGGAGCATCCGCTGAATCTCGAGAGAGCGGACTGGTAAAAAGCACGACCTTGCCCCGGACGGGCTTATTCTTCCCCGGTATTTTATTGACTAGGATATAATCCCCTTTATGTAAAGCCTCTTCCATAGAGTCCGTGGAGATGCGATAGGACTCTATGCAGAAAAGACGTATGAGCATGACGATCCCCGAGGCTAGCGCGAAAGCTGCCAGCCATTTCATGAGAACTATCAGGAATCGTTGGATTGTCATAATACGAAGTTTTCACCTCTTAATCCGGATGAACCCAGCGGAACAGGCGGTTCCAACGGATACCACCGTCGAACAGACTGCGATCCTTGTCCAAGGATAGCCAAACCAAGATCGGCTTGCCGACAATGTGATCCTCGGGTACGAAACCCCATGAGCGGCTATCCGCGCTATTATGGCGGTTATCGCCCATCATCCAGTAATAATCGTATTTAAACGTATAGGAAGTCTCGGGCTTGCCGTTGATGTAGACCTTGCCGTCCTTCATTTCCAAGGTGTTGTTCTCGTAATTCTTGATACAACGGCTGTACAACGCCAGATTACGTTCGTCCAACGGGATGGTAGCCCCTTTCTTCGGGATCCAAAGCGGCCCGAAGTTATCACGGGTCCAGCCAGTATTGTATCCGACCGGATAGGTAGGGCCGCCCAACGTCTCCGGCTCGATGATAACCTTCTTCACGGTAGGTAACTTCTCCGCTATCGCCAAGGCCTTTTTCGTGAGTGGCAGGCGATATACCGGGTTGTACTGTCCGTTCGCGTTAGGCGTAAAGCCTAGGTATGACAATAGGTTCTGGTAATAACCGCCGCTGGAGGCCAGCATACGGTCATCCTTGCTTACGTCCATTAGGCGGAATTGCTCCTCTGTGATCGGGGAACCGTCTGTTTCGATGAAGTAGTTGAACTGCATATCTTTCGGGTTCTCGGCGGGTTTACCGTCTATGTACACTTGGTTGTCTATGAGTTGGAGCGTATCATCCGGCATACCGATACAACGCTTCACGTAATTCTCCCGTTTGTCGACCGGGCGGTACATAACCTCGCCGAACGTGGCCTTATCCAATAAGATACGTTCCCGTCCGTACTCCTCGACCAAGGAGTAGTAATCTGGGTTTTGCACTTTCACGGCGATCGTGTCGCCTGCGGGGAAGTTGAACACTACGATATCATTACGTTTCACGTGGCCCAAACCTTTCACCCGTTTGTAGCCCCATTCCGGCCAATCCAGATACGATTTGCAGTTTAAGATAGGCAACGTATTTTGTACCAACGGGAAGGAGATCGGAGTGTTCGGAACGCGAGGGCCGTAACTTAATTTGCTGACGAACAGGTAATCTCCTACCAGCAAGGATTTCTCTAGGGAAGAACTCGGTATCTGATAGTTCTGGAAGACGAACAAATTGATGAAATAAACGGCTACCAGCGCGAATACGATATCGTCCACCCATTCCAATACGTTGCGTACCGCCGGGTTCTTAGACCGTTTCCAAGCTCCCCAAGGGATGTAGTGCGTCAAGAATATATCGACTAGGACGATTAATCCCAGCAGTAACCATAAGTTTTGCATCCAGATAGCGAACAACGTGTATAATACGGCCGCTATACTAAACTTGATCCATTGTTTTTTCGTGAACTTCTTCATCTTTTAGCTAATACGTTTAGAATTTGAATAAGTCATTCATGCCTAGGAAACCTTTCTTTCCGGCGGTAAACTCTGCCGCTATTACGGCGCCTAGCGCAAATCCGGCACGGCTCTTGGCATCATGCTTGATACTGATCGTATCTACGTCCGACTCATACGTGATCTCGTGGATACCCGGAACCTCACCCTCACGGATGGCGTGGATCGGCAGGTCGGTCGCGTTCTCGGCGTTCTCTAAGGTCCAGCGGTCTTTACGATCGATGTTTTCCAAGATACCTTCGGCCAACGTGATAGCCGTTCCACTGGGTGCGTCCAGCTTGTGGATATGGTGGACTTCCGTCATTTTAACGTCGTAGGAGGGGAAGTTGTTCATGATTTTCGCCAGATACTTGTTCATGGCGAAGAAGATATTTACGCCGATGCTGAAGTTGGAGGCGTAGAAGAAGGTTTTGCCCTCTTTCTCGCATTTCTCCTTGATCTCGCCGATACGGTCCAGCCATCCGGTAGTACCCGATACGACCGGCACGCCTACCTCGAAACATTTCATATAGTTATTGAAAGCGGTAGCCGGGGTAGTAAACTCAATCGCCGCGTCGGCGCTCTTGAACGCTTCTGAATATATATCCTCAGCGTTATTGATATCTATGATGGAAACAATTTGATGTCCTCTTTGGATGGCGATCTGCTCGATCGTTTTGCCCATTTTCCCGTAACCTATAAGTGCAATTTTCATACTTTAATTCAATTAATGTCGCAAATATACAGAAAATGAATTACATTTGAATCCAAAATCTTAACTCTGAAAGAATATGGAACGTTTATTACACTATGTTTGGAAATACAAACTCTACGCGAGTACTTCATTGGCTACCACCGAGGGGCTTCCCATCGCTGTTATCGATCCCGGAATACAAAACACCGACGCCGGTCCCGACTTCTTCAACGCCAAGATAAAGATTGACGGCACGGTATGGGCCGGAAGCGTGGAGATCCACGAGAAAGCTTCCGATTGGTTGCTGCATCATCATGATTCGGATAAGGCATATGACTCCGTTATCTTGCATGTAACAGGTGTAAATGACGCATCCATCTGCCGGATGAACGGTGAGCCTATTCCTCAATTGATATTACCCGTTCCGGAACCTGCCCGGAAAAATATCGATTGGTTATTGGCAAGAGAGGTGCCCGTCCCCTGTCTTGAGCGGATTCAAGATGTGGACTCCGTGCATCTGGCCTCATGGATGGATACCTTGCTCAGTGAGCGGCTGGAACGAAAGACAGAGGATATATACCGTCTGCTGGATCAGTACCAAGAGGATTGGAACGAGGTATTCTATATCCTATTGACCCGTAGTTTCGGCTTTGGCGTGAATAGCGACGCTTTCGAGTGGTTGGCGAAAAGCCTCCCCCTGCGATATATCCAAAAGCAAAGGGCTAGCGAGTCGCAAGTAGAGGCGATGCTTTTCGGACAAGCGGGTATGCTCTCGGAAGAGGGCTCCTGCCATTACTACCGTCTGCTGAGGCGGGAATATGAGTTTCTCCGCCATAAGTTCGGCCTCAAGCCTTTGGATGACTCCTTGTTCAAAAGCCTTCGCATCCGTCCGACCAACTTCCCGCATGTGAAGTTGGCGCAACTGTCCGCTATCTGGCATCGGTACGATACGTTGTTCTCGATGATCCTGTCCGCTTCTTCTCCTAAAGAGATCAAGGATTATTTCCGTATCCAACCCTCGGATTATTGGAAGAATCATTATCACTTCCAATACGCCTCGGTGCAAAAAGATAAAATGATCGGGGAGAATGCCTTGAATATCCTGTTAATAAATACGGTAGTCCCTCTGCTATTCGCTTACGGCGGTCGAAATAAACTTCCTGAGTATTGCCTGCGTGCGACCCGCCTCTTGGAGAGTATCCCGCCGGAACGCAATCATATCGTAACCGCTTTCGCTCGATCCGGTATCGAAGTCCATAACGCTGGTGATACGCAATCACTCATCCAGTTAAAACGAGAATATTGCGAGAAGCGAAAGTGTTTGTATTGCCGGATTGGGTTCAGGTTGCTAAAACGAAGTGTTAATCCTCCTCGGTAAAAGGAGCTCTGTAACCAGCTTAGGAAAAACACGTACATGTTTTCGAGGAAATAAGCTGATGATAGCCAAAGATAAAACTAATAATCGAAATGTGTTCATAATGATAGGTTTATCTCAAAATGCTGATAATCCTTCAATGAAGTCCAATCACCGCCCCATTCAAATCCGGCCTCAGTGAAGAGTTTGTACGCCAAATCATCGTGGTCTATTTTATACGGGATGTCGGTTCTACTCTCGCGGTCGAAAGCATACGGTTCGGCAGTGGCAGGCTCGATGTGCCAAGTACCATCACTTTTTCGCTTGACGTATGGATTGTAAAGCGCATTGATATCGATGGCAAGCCCAAGGCCATGTTTGGATATTTTAGTAGTCGAACCCGTCATGAAGCGGAAATTGAACGAGGAGGAGTTGTTGGCGCGCATCGATGTCTCATCATCGGCGCCATAATTATCAATCAACGCCATCCTCTCGATCCGGTAGCCTGCTTCATAGAGCTGGCGAAATATTCCCAGTACTTTATCCGCGATAGCGGTGTTTACTACCATCTCGCCGCATTGCGGCAATCCATCGGCATTGCGATGCAGCACTTTCAGGTAACGGAGATCGGATCTGTCCAAGGGACAATCCTCTTTCCACGATTTCAGCCACATGCGGTCGAAAACGTCATCGCTGATTTCCTCTGATTTGAACCAAGCATCCAAGCCGGTCCGGTCTATTTCAGATTTATCGACAATCGTTTCCGCTTTCCATTCGGTAAAATGAGCGGGCATGGGTTCATCACCCGAGCAAAACGAAAAAGCAGCCAGTTGTAGGAAGCAAAACGCAAAGCCTATCAGAAAACGTTTCATTGATACATCTTTTTATTAGAATTTTTCGAATATATATATGCGAAACAAATGTAGTATAAAGTTTATGAAAAGAGGAGAACTTCAGACAGGTAAGTGTCCATAGAAATCACTTTTAGTGTCCGCGGGAATCACCTTTTTGTTTCTTTTCCTTTAGTTATCAAATGCTTATGATCTTATGGGGGTCGCTATGGTTTTCCTTTATAGTATGTGCGTTAGGAGCTTTGCGTTTGTTTTATCCGGTTGTGCTTTTGTAAGGAATAAGTTAGGTATGGCTGTCTTCTTGTCGAAAAGAGGCTGCTTATCGTGACAAGTGATGTGAACGAAAAGGACGAATTAGGAGCGTGAAGTGGTGAAAATAAGGCTAGGGAACCGGAAATAGGGCTGTTTTTATGCGAAAGTAATGGAAAAAGGATACGCAAGTACTGCCGATTGGATGCGCAAGTACTGCCGTTGGGCATCGGAAGTAGCTGTGAACTGGATCGGAAGTAAGTGCGAATGGGCATTCAAGTAGGTTCATGAACCGGTTGGGGTGGTATCGGACTTCTATTTTGGCTCTTTTGGGGTGAATTACGGTGAATGGTTTCGCTAGAATAAAAGGTCGTTTTTCGGCATCTATCTATGAGCTAGCGTATTGCTAATTTATTTTCTCGTATTTGAGAGCGAACCGTACTTTAGTCCGAAATATGCGACTTTCCGGAGGGTAAGATGACAAATTGTCAAAATGTCAATCGATGAATCAAACGGAACCTTGTCCTTTGTAAAGATAGATTAATTAGCGTATATATCCTTATCGTTCACAGGATTTTTCCCTATTTTTGTCCCTCAATTGAAATATGAAGATTGAATGGAAGATAAATACGTAAGAAATAGTTTACGGTTCTTTATAGGAGTACTTTTGTTGGCCGTGCTGTACTCGTGCGCGAATATAGCCTCGCCGAACGGGGGGCCTTATGATGAGGCCCCGCCTAAGTTCGTAAGCAGTACGCCGTTGCCTAACCAGATAAACTATAAGGGAAAGAAGGTGGAGATTATCTTTGATGAGTTGATCCAGATCGATAAGCCTACCGAGAACGTGATCATCACTCCACCCCAAATGGAGCAACCCGTTATCCGGGCGAACGGCCGGAAGGCGGTCATCGAGCTGATGGATACGTTGAAGGAGAATACGACCTATACGATAGACTTTACCAATTCGATCTCCGATAATAATGAGAAGAATGTATTGGAGAATTATTCCTTCGCGTTCTCTACCGGCGAATCCATCGACAGTATGGAGGTGTCCGGAGTCTTGCTGAACGCCGAGAATCTGGAGCCTATGCCGGGTATTACGATCGGTGTGCATACGAATCTGGAGGATTCCGCCTTTACGACGATCCCATTTGTCCGTACTTCCCGTACGAACGACAAGGGAGAGTTTACGATTCGTAATATGGCCCCGGGGACCTATCGGATCTATGCCTTGGAGGATGTGATGCGCTCCTATAAGTACAGCCAGCCCGGGCAGCAGATCGCTTTTTACGATTCCTTGATCGTCCCCGCGTTCGAGTTGACGACCCGTCAGGATACGATTTGGAAAGATAGCTTGACGATCGATACGGTGATGACAGTCGGTTATACCCATTTTATGCCGGACAATATCGAGTTGCGCCTGTTTAAGGAGAAAGTAGAGCGTCAATATATGTTGAAGCCGGAGCGTACGGATGAGAAAATACTAACCTTGCGTTTCAATACCTCCTTGGATACTATTCCGGTACCGGTTCCTTTGAATTTCACCCCGGCGGATAGCAATTGGTATTTCTTGCAGACAGCGGAGGAAGGAAAAGCCGTGCATTACTGGTTGACCGATTCTTTGATCTGGAAGCAAGATACGCTGCAAGTGGAGGTGAATTACCTGAAAAGCGATTCCATGAATATACTTCGTCCGCAGACCGATACGGTACAATTTACCGTGCGTCGCCGTCCTGTGGAGAAGAAGAAAAAGAAAAAAGACGATGAGCCGGAACCCATCGAGTTTCTGGGAATGAACGTAAACGCTTCCGGTTCGATCAACCTGTATGATACGGTCGCTGTTACGTTTAGCGAACCGGTAGCGGGGTTAACGAAAGATCATTTCTATCTGGATCAGAAAGTGGATACGCTTTGGGAAGCCGTAGACTTCGATTTCTTTCCGGATACGACGAATTCCTTGAATTTCTTCATCAAGCGCCCGTGGAGATATGGCGAGGAATTCCGTTTGGAAGTAGATTCCGCCACGATATTCAGTGCCTATGGTAAATGGAACGATGTGTATAGCGGGGAATTCAAGATCAAGAAGGAAGATGAGTACGGGCATTTATATATCAATATCGAGGGAGCGGATACCACCGCTTTCGTGGAATTATTGAATAGCAGCGACCAGCCGATCCGTAAGGTGAAGGTAAAAGATGGCGGCGTGCTTTTCATGGACTTGAAACCGGATAAATATTATGCCCGTTTAGTATTAGACGTGAATGATAACGGTGTCTGGGATACCGGTAATTACGCCGATAAACGGCAGCCGGAACTTGTCTTCTATTGCCCGAAGATATTCAATATCATGCAGAACTGGCAAGTGGAGGAGACTTGGAATATCAAGGCTACACCGATGAAACGGCAGAAACCGATCGATATCACGAAGAATAAACCGAAAGAGCTAACGAAAAAGAAAAGAGATTACAAAAATGAGGGAACACAGTCTTCGTCCAATAGGAACAGCGGTGTGGGCGGCTTGCGCTTCTAAACTGTATATATGCGTTTTCTTTTTGTGTGTAGCGAGTCTTACGTCTTTGCGGGCACAAACGTTGCCGTTATCCCATGGGGAACGGGTGGATTACGATCTTTATTTCAAATGGGGGCTGATCATGTCGAAGGCCGGATTGGCTACCCTTTCCGTGAAAGAATCGGAATACCAAGGAGCGCCGTCATGGCATTATAACCTGTTGTTCCGCTCTGCCGGCGTGATCGAGAAAGTCTTCAGGATGCGTGATACGATGGATTGCCATTACTCAAAGGAGCCTCGGCTCTTGTTCAGCTCGAAGCGCACGAACGAGGGAGACTACTATCTGGTGGATAATCTCCAGTTTGAGTATCAAGGAAGCGGTAGGATCGATATCCACTCGCATCGCCATACATTAAAGGAGACGAAGATCGACACGATGCTAATGGCGAAAGGACGTGTATTCGATATGCTGGGAGCTACGATGTATCTCCGTTCGCTGGATTGGCGGACGATGAGTTACGGGGCGGAGTTCCCTTTCATGATCGCTATCGGCCGGGAGCTCGTGAACGCCCGTTTTCGCTATACGGGACAACAGATCGTCGAGCATAAGGAGGCGAAATTCCGTACCCGTCATTTCTATATCGATATCTACGATGAGGCATTTTCCCAAGCCAAGGAAGCGGCGGAGGTTTGGATCGGTGATGACGAGAACCATATCCCGGTAAAGATCCGGGCGAAACTGAAGATCGGGGCGGCGGAGGTCTATTATAAAGACTCCTATAACCTGCGTGCCCCGCTTACTTGCCGTATCGTGGTGCAGAAGAAAGGATGAACGTGGGATCATCCCTTTTTCTGCTTCTTATATTTCCTCGGTGGTATCCCCATCACCTTGCTGAACAGGCGGGAGAAGTAGTAGGTATCTTCAATTCCTATTTTAAAACAAATCTGGTTTATTTTCATGTCGGTAAAGTCCAGCAGTTGGCAAGCTTGCTGGATTTTCAATTGATTGAAGTAGGTGAGTGGGGCGTATCCGGTACGCTTGCTGAATAGCACGGAGAAGTGGGAGGGAGAATAGCCGGTATGGGCCGCTAGATCGGCTAGTGTAAGTCGTTTCTCAAGGTTCTCTTTCATGTAATGGATGGCTGCCGTGACGATATCGTTTGAGTCGGATTCGTCGCGAGCGGCTTCACGGTATTGTTGCAAATAACGTAGTGATCCGAGGTAGTAATGGAAAGCGGAGCAGGCATACAGGAGATTCTCATGGCTATACCCCATTTCCAACGTGTGGAATATTTCTTCGAAAAGATCGTTTCTGTTACTGATGCGAGACTGGATACTTGGTTTGATATCTATCGGGCGATTGGCTTGCCCGGCAAAGTAAGAAGCCAGCTTTCCCTTGAAATGTATCCAGTAGATTGTCCATGGGTTACTTTCGTCCGAACCGTATGCATGAGGTATTCCTGCGGGCAATATGAAATATTGGTTGGCTTTTACGGCATACTCTTGTTCATTGGTACGAAACCAGCCGGCTCCCTCTATACAGTAAATAAAGACAAACTGGCTAATGGGTTCCGTACGTTCCCGGAAGTGATGTAATGCCTTGGGATAATAACCTATATCCGTAATGTGCAGGACCGAGGAAAGTGCGTCTTTCTCCATCTCTTGTACAACAGACAAAGGAAGTACCAATGCCCGTTCGCCATTAAAACCGTCTTTTCGTTTGATCATGGAATCTGTTCGATTATAGATCGCAAAGATATAATTAATTCGAAAGATTGTCCATTAATGAGCTTGTTTTATCTATTTCTCTTTTAGTAGAAAGGCTGTTTCTTTGCACCATAACTTTAATTCTATTATCATGAAGCGTACAACTGCTTACTTATTACTTATTTGCCTTGTCTCTGCCATGGGAGGATTGCTGTTCGGTTACGACTGGGTGGTGATCGGTGGCGCTAAAATATTCTATGAGCCTTTTTTTGGATTGGAAGGATCTGCCGCTCTACGCGGGTGGGCGATGAGTAGCGCGTTGATCGGTTGTTTGGCGGGCGCTTTGCTATCCGGTGAGTGGAGTGACAAATACGGGCGTAAAAAGATGTTGGTTATCGCTTCTTTCCTTTTTGTTTGGTCGGCTTACGGAACCGGGGCGGTCGATAGTTTCACTTGGTTTATACTCTATCGCATTATTGGAGGTTTCGGTATCGGTATCGCGTCGAATGTTTCTCCGGTGTATATCGCGGAAGTGGCTCCGGCATCCGTTCGCGGAAAGTTCGTGTCGCTGAACCAGCTTACGGTTGTGCTGGGTATCTTGATGGCGCAGCTGGCTAACTGGCAGATCGGAGAATACTTTACCCAAGGGAGTGAGGTGTTGAGTGGCGAAAGTGTGGAATGGGCTTGGCGATGGATGTTCTGGGCGGAACTGGTTCCTGCCGGATTATTCTTCGTGCTTTCTTTTACTATACCGGAGAGCCCGCGTTGGCTGGCAATGGTTCAAAAGACAGCCCAAGCTAGGAGTATATTGATGCGTATCGGCGGTGCCTCCTATGCCGATCGGACATTGAACGAATTGGCACAACTGACCGGCAAGCGGGAAGAAAAAAATAATTGGAACGCCTTGCTTCAACCCGGTGTACGGAATGTCTTGATGATCGGGATCGTACTGGCTATCTTCCAGCAATGGTGCGGTATCAACGTGATCTTTAATTATGCGCACGAGATCTTCTCGGAAGCGGGTTATACCGTTTCCGATGTCTTGATGAATATTGTCGTGACAGGGGTGACGAATGTGATCTTTACTTTTGTCGCTATCTATACGGTGGATAAATGGGGTAGAAGGAGTTTAATGTTTGTGGGTTCGGCCGGATTGGCGGTCATATACGCTATCTTGGGGACTTGCTATTTTTTTGAGATAAGCGGTTGGCCGATGTTGCTGTTGGTAGTGATGGCAATAGCCTGCTATGCCATGTCGTTGGCTCCGGTCGTATGGGTCGTGCTTTCCGAGATATTCCCGGTGCGGATACGGGGGATGGCGATGGCGATCTCGACTTTCTTCCTTTGGGTGGCCTGTTTCGTGCTGACCTATACGTTCCCGATATTGAATGAGGTGGTAGGAGCTTCGGGTACCTTCTGGTTGTATGGTATCATTTGCCTGTCCGGATTTCTCTTTATCCGTGCCAAGCTCCCTGAGACGAAAGGTAAGACCTTGGAAGAACTGGAAAAAGAATTAACAAAATAAATAGATTGCAATGGCTGAAAATGTGAAAGTTTGGGAAGAGGATATCCTTCTTCCTACCTACGGTATTGGCAAAGCCGAAAAGAATCCGATGTTCCTTGAGAAGCGTGTCTACCAAGGAAGCAGCGGGGTGGTTTATCCTTATGCGGTAGTGGAAAAGATAGAGGATACCTGCGAAAATAAGAGTTACCATGCTGTATGGATGGAAAACGAATATATAAAGGTAATGATCCTGCCGGAGTTGGGCGGACGTGTACAAATGGCGTACGATAAGATCAAAAAACGCCATTTCATCTACTATAATCAGGTTATTAAACCGGCTTTGGTGGGTCTGACAGGGCCATGGATTTCCGGAGGTATCGAGTTTAACTGGCCACAACATCACCGTCCGAGTACGTTCCTTCCGATTGACTTTACGATTGAACGTTGTGCCGATGGTAGTGCCATTGTCTGGGTGAGCGAACGCGAGCGTATGTTTCACCAGAAGGGAATGGCTGGTTTTACGTTGCGTCCGGGGCGTGCCGTACTCGAAATACAAGGGAAACTATACAACCCTACTCCGATACCCCAGACATTCCTTTGGTGGGCGAACCCGGCGGTGGCTGTGAACGATGCCTATCAATCGGTATTTCCCGCTGATGTAAACGCAGTGTTCGACCATGGCAAACGCGACGTGTCCCGTTATCCGATCGCTACAGGTACGTATTATAAGATGGACTATTCGGCGGGTGTGGATATCTCCCGTTACAAGAATATCCCGGTACCTACTTCCTATATGGCGATCCGTTCCAACTATAACTTTGTGGGCGGTTATGAGAATGATACCCGTGCCGGTGTATTACATGTTGCGAACCATCATATCTCACCGGGTAAGAAACAATGGACTTGGGGGAATGGCGACTTCGGGCAGGCCTGGGACCGTAACCTGACTGACTCGGATGGTCCTTATATCGAATTAATGACAGGCGTGTACACGGATAACCAGCCTGATTTTACTTGGTTACAGCCTTACGAGGAGAAGACTTTCACTCAATACTTCATGCCTTACCGCGAATTGGGTGTAGTGAAGAATGCCTCTTCTGAGCTTTTGATGAATATTGAGCCCGAAGGCAAGGGGGCTTTGCTTAGGATATTCGCTACTTCCGCACAAAAGGACTTGCATATCGTAGTTGAGCGATCTGGCGAGATTTGCTTGGATATGACGGGTGATGTCACTCCTGAGAATATCTTTGAGGTATTTGTGCCTGTCGACAGCCTTACGGATGTAAAAGTGCGTATTTCTAATGACAAAGGAAAGCAAATGCTAGCCTGGGAGCCTGAGCCTGATGTGATCAAGGAGGTGCCCGAGCCGGCTAAAGCGGCACTCGATCCGGCAGATGTCCGTACCACGGAACAATTGTATCTGACGGGTTTACACCTAGAGCAATACCGCCATGCCACTTATTCGGCTACTGATTATTATCAGGAAGCGATCCGTCGTGACCCGACCGATGTCCGCAACAATAATGCCATGGGCTTGTGGTTGATCCGTAAGGGGCAGTTCGCCAAGGCGGAACCTTATTTGCGCCAGGCAGTAAAGACCTTGACCGAACGGAATCCGAATCCTTATGACGGAGAGCCGTTGTATAACCTCGGTCTTTCACTGAAATACCAAGGGAAGACGGAAGAAGCTTACGGCTTTTTCTACAAGGCTTGTTGGAACGCGGCTTGGCAGGATGCCGGGTATTATTCGCTGGCACAGTTATCTGTTGCCCGTGGTGATTGGGAAGAGGCTCTTTATGAAATCGATAAATCATTGGTTCGTAATTGGCATAACCTGCGTGGACGTCATTTGAAGGCTACTATCCTTCGCCATCTGGGGAGAAAAGAAGATGCCTTATCTTTGATAGAAGAATCGCTTCGTATGGATCGTTTCAACTTTGGTTGCGGCTTTGAGAAGTTCTTGCTGACCGGGAATGATGCCGACTGGCAGACTTTGGTCTCCCTGATGCGTCCGGAAGCTCATAATTATGAAGAGTTGGCACTTGACTATGCATCGGCCGGTTGTTGGGAAGAAGCGCTGGATGTGGTAGATAAGGTAATCTGCATGAAGGTGTTGGGGCAGACCATGTTACATTATTATAAATCTTGGTTCCTAATCTGTCTGGACCGGAAGGAAGAGGCGTTGGCCGCTATCCGTGAGGCAGAGCGGCAAACCCCGGATTGCTGTTTCCCCAATGCGCTGGAAGCTATTCTCGCTCTTCAGGCGGTAATTGATTTTGCGGAAGAAACACCGAAGGCGCTTTATTACTTGGGTAACTTATGGTACGATAAACGCCAGTATCCGGAAGCAATTGCAGCCTGGGAAACCTCCATGAAACAAGATGCTACCTTCCCGACCGTATTGCGTAACCTTTCGTTGGCCTATTTTAACAAGCTGGGCAAAGAGGAAGAGGCGGTGAGATTGCTGGAAAAAGCATTCGCTCTGGATACAACAGATGCTCGCGTCCTAATGGAACTTGATCAATTGTATAAACGATTGAATCGCCCGCATACCGAACGGTTGGCATTCTTGGACAAATATAAGGATGTAGCTTTTAGTCGTGATGATCTGTATCTGGAATATCTAACCTTGTTGAACCAGTTAGGGCGTTATGAAGAAGCGATCCACATGATTGATGATCGTCAATTCCACCCATGGGAAGGAGGAGAAGGCAAAGTACCGGCGCAATACCAACTGGCACGTGTTGAACTGGTTAAGAGACTATTGGCAGAAGAAAAGTACACGGAAGCATTATCCCTGATCGAAGAATGTTTCGTTTATCCGCATAATCTAGGAGAAGGGAAACTGTACGGTGCTCAGGAGAACGACTTTAATTATTATAAGGCCTGTGCGTTGAGAGGTGTGGGGAAGAAGGCAGAGGCCGAATCTCTCTTTCTGGAAGCCAGTGTAGGAAACAGCCAACCCGCCGCCGCCGTGTATTACAACGACCAGAAACCAGACAAGATATTCTATCAAGGATTGGCGTTGCGTGAACTAGGACGTGAGGAGGAAGCCCGCAGTCGTTTTAATAACCTGATTTCTTACGGAGAGAAACATTTGTATGATGTCTTTAAAATGGACTACTTTGCCGTTTCTTTACCAGACTTGCAGATTTGGGAAGATGATATGAACAAGAAGAATCGTATCCATTGTAATTATCTGATGGCACTCGGGTATTTGGGCTTGGGGAACGAGGAAAAGGCCATGCGCTATTTTGATATTGCTGCCGGAATGGATAATAATCATCAGGGGGTACAGATACATCGGTCTCAAATAAATAATCCATTAGTGAAACGAAGGGGTTCAAAAACATAGTTTGCGGTGAGGTCGTTAAAAAGCTCTCTTTATACATTGAGTATTCATATATTATGTGGATTTGTATAATGAGAGCTTTTGTTATATGAGTTCAGGTACATGAAGGGTGTTTTTGTATTGTGTCAAAATATAGTCCATCATATAATTATTTTATCTATTTATGACTTTAAGTGAATCGTGTTACTTTGTGGTATCCTTAAGTCCGGATTTAGTTAGATTTTTTTGGTAAAAGAATGTTTGGGAGATCAGGAACTAGTATTAATTAAATCATTTTAGTATTATGAAAATTATTGAGATGAATAAGAGAGGGAGATATTCTCATACCCTATTTGGGCATAAAGTTGTCCGACTGTTATTGGCTGCCTCTCTCCAATGTGGCTTATTTGTTCCTTATGTTTTTGGGGATAATAATTTGCACATTAATATAATGAATCAAGATGGGGTCGTGAGTGGTCTCGTGCGTGATGCGACAGGAATGCCTTTGATCGGGGTTTCTGTAGTGGTAAAAGGGACGATGCAGGGAGTTGTTACCGATATGGATGGTAAATTTAGTTTGGAAGTTCCACGAGGTAGTGTCTTGGTGTTCTCTTATATCGGTATGCAATCGGTTGAAATGAGTGTAACCGATCAAAAAGATTTGAATATTGTTATGAAAGAAAACTCGGAAGCTATTGACGAAATAATTGTTGTAGGTTATGGTACAGTGAAGAAAAGTAATTTGTCAGGTGCGGTATCGTCTGTATCTTCCAAAGACTTGCAGAAGTTACCAGCAGCTAATTTGAGTCAGGCATTGCAAGGTAATGCACCGGGGTTGTATTCTTTACAAAGTAGTCGTGATCCGGGTGCGAGTGTTTCGTTAAGTATTCGTGGAAAAAATTCATTTTCAGGAGGTGACCCATTATTTATTGTTGATGGTTTTCCTATTGCGTCTGGTGGAGGAGTGAATGCGATTAATCCTAATGATATTGAATCGGTTAGTATTTTGAAAGATGCGTCTTCGACTGCTATTTATGGGGCACGTGCCGCAAATGGAGTTGTTTTGATTACTACTAAATCCGGAAAAATAGGGAAACCTGTCTTAGAGGTAAATGCTTATTGTGGTATTAAGTTCTTTAATAATCCGATAGAAATGATGGATGCTCAGTCGTTTGCTCAATTGCGTAGAGAATCCTATGAAATGGATGGAATAACTATGCCTTCTAACGCTTTCTTACCTGCAGAGCAGCAGATGCTTGATCGTGGGCAAAGTACAGATTGGTGGAGGGAAACAACAGGATCGGCACGGCTGACACAAAATTACCAGGTATCTTTCAGCTCTGGTACGGAAACGACTAAGGTGCATGTCGGTGCCGGTTTCTTTGATGAACAAGGTATTGTTAATAATTCAGGATATAAACGTGGTAGTTTGCGTTTTAATGCTTCGCAGAAATTTGGAGACCGTGTTACTGTATCTACTTTTAATAATATTAGCTTGATGGCTAAAAAAGGTACGAACGAGACAAACGTACTGTTTCCTGCTATGGTAGGTAATCCGATGTCACCTGTTAGAAATGAGAACGGTGAGTATTATGCGATGATTCAAAATGCTTTAGGTACTCCTCGGGCAAATCCTGTGGCTTTTTCCGAATTACCTAAAAATAATGAAATAGAACCTTTGATTAATACATCTTTGGCTTTAGAAGTTAAACTGATTGATGGATTGAGGTTTAAAACTCAAATATCAGGTGAAATAGATAATTATAAAAAGAATTTTTATAACCCCCGCTCTATCAGTGGAGAAGATGAGGTGAACGGGCGTATTAGTGGTGGTTATGCATTGGTGACATCTTCTGTAAACTATAATTGGATCAGTGAAACGACTTTGATGTATAATAAAACGTTTAACCAGATACATAATATAGATGCTGTTGTAGGCTTTTCTGCTCAACAGAATCGATGGGAAACTGTTACTGCTTCAGCCTCTGGTTTTGCGAGTGATGTATATGAATCATTTAATTTGGGTGCAAGTTCTGCTGCGGCTCGTAAGCCGTCTTCTAATTTAAAAGAGTGGAGCATGGTTTCTTATATTGGAAGGGTCGTTTATACATTACGAGATAAGTATATTTTTACAGGGAATATGCGTGTAGATGGTTCCTCACGCTTTGGAGAGAATAATAAATATGGCTATTTCCCTAGTGGGGCTGTTGCTTGGAAGGTCTCCGAAGAGAATTTTATGAAAGATATTGATTGGTTGTCTGATATGAAACTACGTGCCAGTTACGGACTTTCAGGAAATGCGAATGCATTGGAACCTTATCAAACCATGTCTAAATTATCATATGCGCCTTATAATTTTAATTCTCTGGAAGCCCCCGGTTATTATGAATCGAATATGCCATCGGCAGATTTGAAATGGGAAACAACGAAACAATTAGATTTAGGACTTGATTTCTCTGTTTTCAATCGTCGTTTAAATATTGTATTTGATTATTATGCGAAAAATACGAAAGACTTGATACGAGCTATTGACATACCTGCGGTGTCTGGCTTTCCAAGTACCTATGTAAATATGGGTAATTTGCGAAACAGGGGTGTTGAGCTTGGTATTAATTCGATTAATCTGGATGGAGAGTTCGTTTGGAAAACTTCTTTCATGATTGCGACTAATAAGAACAAACTGACTTCTTTGGGAGATGGTTCTGATAAAATTGGAACGAGCCATTGGGTAGGTAAACCTATTGGCATCGGTAATCGGTATATGATACAGGCTGACGGAATATGGCAATCAGATCAAAAGGAAGAGGCTGCGAAGTATGGTTCTGTCCCAGGTGACGTGAGATATATCGATCAGAATAAGGACGGAAAAATAAATGATGAGGACCGTGTGTTTGTTGGTTCTTATTATCCGAATTTTTATGGCTCTATGACGAATGATTTCGCTTATAAGAATTTTGACTTGAGCGTATTTATGACTTTTGAACAGGGACGTGATATTTATAATGGCAACAATTATATACTTCTTTCTGGTGCCGGAGTTGATAATAACCGCATTGAAATGTTGGAACGCTGGACTCCTTCCAATCCTAGTAATAAATATCCGAGAGCTTCTGCTACCTCAAAAAACAGATTGAGTACTACGACCAGTGAATTTCTGGAAGACGGAAGTTATTTGAAAATAAAGAACATAACATTAGGGTATACAATCCCTTCTAAAATTATATCGAAAGCCGGTATGTCTTATTTCAGGGTTTATGCATCCGTCAATAATCCGTTTACATTTACTAAGTATACGGGCTTGGATCCGGAAGATGGTGATATTTGGAACAATGACAGAAAGAGTACGTATCCTATTACTACCAACTACATGTTGGGATTACAATTAAAGTTCTAATTTTAAAGATTATACTACAATGAAGAATTCAATTAAATATATATTGCCCATCTGTGCTTTATTCTTTGCTTCTTGCGAAGATTTTCTGAAAGAGGAACCAAAGTCGTTTCTTTCGCCTGACAACTTCTATCAGACAATGGATGATATCAATGCCGGTTTAAATGCCGTATACCGTGCTCCTTATGATCGGTATTCTGCGAATTGGGCATCTCCTTGTTGGTTTGAATGGGGAACAGATATAGAAGAAATAACGGATAAGTCTACTTGGGCGCACCATAATGAGATAGCTCGTTTGCCATCGACTTTTAATGCGTCTTCAACTATACCGGAGGATTTTTGGAAATATACTTATAATCACTTGAAGGATGACAATAACCTATTAAAAGCTTTACCGAATGTACCTATCAGTGGTGAAGAAAAGAAGCTGATCGAAGGCCAGGCACGGGCTTTGCGGGCTTTTCTTTATTTTGATGCCGTACGTGTGTATAATGGTGTTCCTCTATTATTGGAGTCGTCTACTGATCTGGAGTTTTTGAAAACTGTTTCGCGGGCAACACCGGAAAGCATCTATGAAGCGATTATCGCTGATCTGGAATATGCGAAAGAGGTATTGCCTGATCGTTGGAATAATGCATCTGATTGGGGGCGTATCACAAGTGGCGGCGCAGCGGCTATGCTTGCAAAAGTTTATTTGACGATGGCTGGATACCCATTGAAACAAACCGACAAGATGGAAAAGGCGAGAGTGCTGCTGGAAGAATTTGTCGAGAAGAAAACGTATGGAGCGCATTATAGATTGCTTCCTGAATATTCTCAATTGTTTGATGAGGCCACAGGGCCTGGTGATGAAGGTGTTTGGATCATAAATTTTACGAGGGGAACTTTCGGACAGGGCAGTCAATGGCATACAGAGTTTGCTCCGCTTGAGTTGTATTATGCTCAAGGATTTGGCTTGACTTATGGCGGTGGATGGAGTAATGGCTTGCCTACGGATCGTTTTTATAATAGTTATGATCAAGAAAAAGATAAACGTTTCAAATATACTTATTGGAGTTCAACGGCAGAAATACCGGATGAGTTCGATGCGATCGTTCCGAAAGATGAAAATGGGAATCCTCAGCATATCGCATTTTATCGTCCTCATATTAAAAAGTTTAGAGAAAAAATGCCTAATGACAATTCACAGGGGAGTGGGTTAGACCATTCTATTATTCGTTATGCGGACGTCTTGTTGATGTATGCCGAAGTATTGAATGAGTTGGGTAATTCTAAATGTTATGAATATATCAATATGGTACGTGAAAGAGCGGGTTTGGAACCTTTACAAACAATGAGCAAAGATGCGTTCAGAGAACATTTAATGTTAGAAAGGGCTTGGGAACTTTGTTTTGAAGGTGACCGAAAATTTGATTTGTTGCGTTGGGGTGTTTATTGTACCCGTACACCGGAGTGGAACCCACAGGTTAAAGGGAATATTCAGGAAGGAAAGCATGAGTTCTGGCCTATACCTAAATCTCAACGAGATGTTAATGTGAATCTGACACAAAACCCCGGATGGTAATTTATGGGTAAAACAAGTATATTTAGTAACTAATTAAAAGATCAGTATGAAGTTTATGAAAAAGTTTTTTATCGTATTATTTGTTTTTGCCACGGGCATTATCCGAGCACAAACAGAACCGATTACCACTGCTAATGACGGGAAATCATGGACTTTGGAAACCAAGTCGTCTATTTACCAAATCGGTTCTTCGGATCAGGGAGTGGTAGGTATGTATTATTTTGGAAATAAAAGTCAGGATCCGACAAAGCTTCGTTATCCTTTGGGAGAAGAAGTGACAGTAAGAGGTGGATATTCGGCAACTACTCCGATGCTTGAGATTGTTTTTAAGGATCGGGTAAGAGATGTGGAGCTTACTTATGTCGGCTCGGAAATACAGACAGTGGATGGATATAAGACGTTAGTTATTCACCAGAAAGATAAATTTTATCCGTTATCGGTGACTGAATATATCCGTGTATTACCCGAATACGACTTGCTGGAGAAGTGGATGGAAGTAAAAAATACCGGTAAAAAGGATATGATCGAAATAGAGAATGCACAGTCCGGAACATTCTTTCTTCCTCAGAATGCCTATGAGTTGACACATTTGGCGGGTATATGGGGATATGAATATCAGCCGAATGTTACAAAACTGACTCAAGGAGTGAAAACTTTTCAAGTGAAAGATTTCCGGTCTTTCGGTTCCTCTTTCTTTGCGGTTCGTCCTGAAGGTGAACAGATGGAAACTTGTGGAGAGGTGTGGTTTGGTAGCCTCCAGTATAGCGGTAACTGGCGTATGGATCTTGAAAAGTATCCTCGCGGAGAGCTTCAGGTAACAGGAGGAATTAACTTTTGGGATCAGTCGCTGATGCTTAAACCGGGGAAAAGCTTTACAACTCCTAAGATGATCATCGGTTATACTTGCCGGGGAATGGAAGGGGTTTCTCAAAACTTGGCTTCTTATACGCGTGAGAAGATTCTTTATCCCTCTCATCGTTCGAAAGTACGTCCGGTATTGTATAATAGTTGGTATGCTACGACATTTGACGTGAATGAAGAGCATCAATTAGCTTTAGCGAAAATAGCGAAGGAACTGGGTGTGGAGATCTTTGTGATTGATGATGGTTGGTTTAAAGGCCGTATTAATGATAAAGGCGGACTAGGGGATTGGACGGTCGATAAGAATAAATTTCCAAATGGCTTGCAGCCCATGATTGATAAGATTAATGCGATGGGATTGGATTTTGGCATTTGGATAGAACCGGAAATGGTTAATCCGAATAGTGATTTGTACCGGACCCACCCGGACTGGGTATTCCATTATCCTAACCGGACACGTCATGAAGGGCGCAATCAGTTGATGTTGAACCTTGCGCGTGAGGATGTATATCAATATTTGTACGATAGCTTCTCTAAATTATTGCGTGAGAATAATATCAAATTTATTAAATGGGACATGAATAAATCCTTGACTGATCCGGGATTTCCTTCTGCTCCATCGGATGAACAACGGGCAGTCCGTATTAAATATGTAGAAAACTTATATCGTTTACTGGAAACTCTACGTGCTGAATTCCCGGATGTATGGTTTGAAAATTGTGCGAGTGGAGGTGGTAGGGTTGACCTAGGGATGATGGCACGTACTGATTTCTCTTGGGCCAGCGACAATACAGATCCGGTGGAGAGGACATTTATACAATATGCTTTCCTGAATGCGTTCCCTTCTAATTCAATGATTAGCTGGGTGACACATGAAGATTGGCATAAGCAGAATCACCCGTTGGAATTTAAATTTGATGTATCTATGTGCGGGGTGCTGGGCGTTGGTTATGATATAACGAAATGGACTGACAAGGAAAAAGCTGTGGCACGTGAGAAAATTGCCCGTTATAAAGAAATCCGGGAAACAGTTCACAATGGTGACCTTTATCGTTTGGTTTCACCTTATGAGAATAACCGGAGCGTACTCCAGTTTGTAAATAAGGCAAAGACTGAGGCGGTTGTGTTTGTATATAACCTGGCAGAATATCCGGATAATGCGATACTCCAGACGAAACGATCTAAATTGATAAAGTTACGTGGGCTTCAGCCGGAAGTTTCTTATAAAGTTGAAGGGATAGATGGAACATATAAAGGAGCCCAACTGATGGATATCGGCATCCAATTCCCTGTTCGTGGGGCGTTTAAGAGTGGTATATTTAAAATAGTAAAACAATAAACATAGTCTTGTTGATGAAATTACTATCTGCATCAACCTTCAGCGGAGGAAGCCCGACTTCTTCCGCTGAACTGATTACGTTAAGGAACCGTAATGGGCTTGTCGCTCAGTTCACCAACTATGGTGCCCGTTGGGTCAGTATGTGGACACCCGACCGTAACGGTAACTTGTCTGATGTTATCCTTGGGTTCGATACGATCGATGGTTATCTGAAAGCGGGGGAAAGATATCACGGTGCCATTGTAGGCCGTGTTTGCGGACGAATCAGTAATGCGCATTTCAAAATAGGAAAGCGGGAGTATCCGCTAGCTTCCAATGATGCCTATGGTACACCTGTTCGTAACCATTTACACGGTGGAATCAATGCTTTTCATAACTGTTATTGGAAATCCCATACCTATATTACCCCCTTGGGAGAGGAGGCGGTCGAGTTCACAAATATTTCACAAAACGGTGAGGAGGGTTATCCCGGCAACCTGCATGTAAAAGTTACTTATTCGCTGAGGGAAGATAATGCTCTCAGGATGGAATGTGAAGCAACGACTGATCGTCCGACTCCTGTTAACTTGACGAATCATGCTTTTTTCAACTTGCAATCCTCTTCCTTGATACCTGGTGAAATGAATGTATTATCCCATTTGCTTGTTCTCAATGCCTCTGCTATTATTGCTTGCGACAGCGAGCTGATCCCGACCGGGCAGCTGTTGCCGGTTGATGATACACTGCTGGATTTCCGTGTATCTCGTACTATAGCCTCGTCGTTAATGCGGGAACATTCTCAAATACAGAAGGGTAAAGGTTTCTCTCTAGCTTATGCTTTGGATGAAGCGGAAGAGGGCGGATTGAGCTTTGCCGCTCGTTTGTCGGATGAAATTAGCGGAAGAAAGATGGAGATTTATACCAATCAGCCCTCTGTTCAAGTGTATAATGGCTATTTTATGGATGGAACAGATATCGGGAAGGAGCAAACTCGCTATTATGCTAGTGCTGGTATCGCTATCGAACCTCAGGGTTATCCGGATGCTCCCAACCAGCCCTCTTTCCCTTCTATCTTGATTGATGAGACGAAAAAGTACCGGCATATTACTGAGTACCGTTTTTCTTTGGATTGAGATTCTCTTTATTTTATTCCCGAAGTCCCCAACTCGGTTGAGAGTTGGGGCGGGAATGCTTTATATGGATAGGGATAGTTCTTATGAAACAGAAGGCTTATGTTGTAGGCCCCGTTTGTACAAGAGCAAATGTAATTTATGTTTTTGGAATAAAGGAGCTAAAACGGGGGGGCTGTTGTGACAAATGGTCAATTGTTATATGACATTTAGATTTTAATTTTTGAAATAGAGTGAGTTATAGAAGGCCCTATAAATGAGAAAAGCCTTTGAGAATTCGTTCCCAAAGGCTTTCTTTATTAGGTTTGAATGATTTTACACCAATGGTTCGAAAGGCAATTCCGTATCTTTCCGGTAACCCGTACCGTTAAAAGTAGCGATTAATTCTCCGCTCTCATTCGTGATCCGGACTTCGCAATTCGCTAATCTTTTATGGCTGAAAGCCTCTTTTGCCTCCGCATATAAATAGCCCTTGCTCTCGGCTTTGAAAAAATTGATAGTGGAGGTGATGGACAAGGTAAGTCGTGCGTGGCTATTGGTAGCTGCCGCGAACGCTAAATCCGCCAAGGTAAAGATCGCTCCTCCTTGACATACGCCACCTCCATTCAGATGTTCCGGTTTAATAAGCATACGTGCCTTCGCGTAACCATTACCGGTTTCCAATAGTTCTACACCCGCTAGCAAGGCGAATTTGTCACCTTGAAGAAACTCTTGAATCGTCATAGCTTATTTGCTTAGTTTCCATTCCGCACCATCCTTGGTATCCTTTATCTCGAATCCCATCGCGGTTAATTCGTTACGGATTTTATCGGAAGTCGCCCAGTCTTTGTTTGCCTTCGCTTGTTGGCGGATGGATAATAATAAGTCTACGGCCTTGCTGAAAGTCTCGTAATTACTGCCACCTGCGGAAGCCTCGTCTTTCATACCTAGGATGTCGAACAAGAACAAGTGGAATACCTCTTGTAATTCTTTCAGGTCCTCCTCGGTTATGGTAGCCTTGCCGTCTTTTATCGAATTGATCGCACGGGCGGCATCGAATAGATGAGAAATCACGATCGGTGAGTTCAAATCGTCATTCATGGCCTCGAAACATTTCTCACGAAGACCTCTCGTGTCTACAGTAGAGGTAGCGGACGGTTTCAACTTCATCAAATGTCCGTATGCCTCCATCAAGCGTGACAAGCCCTTCTCGGCAGCTTGCAAAGCCTCATTGCTGAAATCAACCGTGCTGCGGTAATGCGCTTGCAGGATGAAGAAACGGATGGTCATGGCGGAATACGCTTGTTGCAAGGAGGCGTGATCGCCCGTGAAAAATTGATCCAGCGTGATGAAATTGCCCAGCGACTTACCCATCTTCTGCCCGTTGATGGTGATCATATTGTTGTGCATCCAATAATGAACCATATCATCTCCTTGGGAAGCCACGGCTTGCGCGATCTCGCATTCATGGTGCGGGAAGATCAAGTCCATGCCACCCCCGTGGATGTCGAAATGCTCCCCGAGGTATTTCTTGCCCATAGCGGTACATTCGCAGTGCCAACCGGGGAAGCCGTCGCTCCACGGAGACGGCCAACGCATGATATGCTCCGGCTGGGCGCATTTCCAAAGGGCGAAGTCGATGGCGTTATGCTTCTCGTCCTGCCCGTCCAACGCGCGGGTCGTATTCAACATATCCTCGATATTGCGACCCGAGAGGATGCCGTATTTATGATCTTTATTATATTTCTCTACGTCGAAATAGACGGAGCCTTGACTCTCGTAAGCGTAGCCGTTATCCAGAATCTTCTTGACTAACTCGATTTGTTCGATAATATGTCCGGAAGCGTGCGGCTCGATGCTGGGAGGAAGTACGTTCAGCGCATCCATCGCTTGATGATAACGATTGAGGTAATATTGAACCACTTCCATCGGCTCCAACTGTTCTAGCCGTGCCTTCTTGGCGATCTTATCCTCCCCATCATCGGCATCGTGCTCCAGATGCCCTACATCCGTTATATTACGTACATAACGCACTTTATATCCTAGGTGGGTAAGGTAACGGAATAGCAAGTCGAACGTGATCGCCGGACGTGCGTGTCCCAAGTGGGCGTCACCATAAACCGTGGGGCCACATACGTACATACCTACATGCGGCTCGTGCAGGGGTATGAATTGCTCCTTCTTTCTCGTAAGCGTGTTGTAAATATTCAATGGATGTTCCATATTCTATTATATATTTAGGAATCGCGAACTTACATAAAATCCTTGGTATTATCAAGCTGATCGTGAATAGTCTGTAGTTTTCATAGGCATTCATTGACTCTTGATGACTTCCGACGGATTCTCATTGGCTGCCTTACATACCTGTTCACGTATCGTACCTAGAACCATGCTGGTAATGGTGATGAATATTCCCACCAACCACCAGATATGGATTTGGATGCGATAGGCGTAGCCTTGCAACCAGTAGTTCATGACGAGATAGCTGATCGGGAAAGCGATGATTCCGGCGATGACAATTAATCGCATGTATTCCTTGAAGAACAAGAAAATGATCTCGGAGGCTTTCGAGCCTACTACTTTCCGGATAGCGATCTCTTTACGCCGCCGTTTCGTGGAGGCTGTAGCGACGGCGTAGATGCCGAACAAGGAGATTAGCAAACAGGCGAAAGCGAGGAACGAGAATATTTTCAGCCCGACGATCTCGGATTGGTTCAGTTGATCGTAAAGCGTTCCGATCGGGGTGATCCGGGTATCCGCTAATGTCGGGTCTATCTTGGGCAGTAGCTCCGTGATATGGTGGGCGATGTTTCCTTCCTCGCCCGGTATGACCCGGATATACAGATTATTCACCAGTCCACCCGAAGGAATGAATAGCATCGGATGGATACTTTCCCGGAAAGATAGCGCATGGAAATCGTTGACGACACCGACGATCTCGTATTCTTTGATCACGCTGAAATCTGACCACCACGGCATACGGATGATGCTGCCGACTGGGTCTTGTAAGCCCATGGCACGAACCGCCGACTCGTTGAGCACGACACTAAGTTCGTTGCCTTCTGTCCACCATCGGCCCATTAACATCTTTAGGTCGAAGGTCTCACCAAATCGGTGATCGGTTCCATAGAGGTGGAAGTCCACCTTTGTGTCCAGCGGTTTTCCCTCCCATTCCACATTCGTGAAGATCGCCATGGGATCGACATGATGTTGAGGCTTAAAGTTCGTGTCGGTGAAACTTTTGACCTGCGGCAGGGCACTTAACTCTTGCATCAACGTGGATTCTATTTTCCCGGATACGTCTACGAAGCCGGATAGTTGGATAAGGCCTTTTGGATCGAAACCTAAATCTTTTTGATTTACGAATCGCATTTGCTCCATGACAACCAGCGATGCTACGATGAACAGGATACTGATCATCAATTGTAAGGTCACGGCCATGCGGCGTAACAAAAGGGGTTTGACTGTCTCTTTGGGAACGAGCGAGGTGGTTGCCGTATGGCTGAACTGCCCGAAGAATACTAATCCTGCACATTGGAGGATGAGGAATGTATCTATACCTACCCCTGCGAAAAGAAACAGGAACCGGCCCATCTCCAAATCAATCTCCAGCCATCGGGCGAAAAGCGGCTTGACTTGGACTATGAAGATCAAGGCTACCAACAAGGATGCAAGTACGGAACAGCCTAGCTCGACAGACATTTGTTCGATCAATTGCTTTCTCGTTGCGCCGTTGACCGTTCGTAAACGCCATTCCCGCACACGTTGCCGAAAGAGATCCATATAGGAATTCAAGAAATTGAAGAGGGCGGCAAACAATAATAGGGCACCAGATACGACAAACAAGCCGATGAAATTTAAGGTAAAGGGTGTATCTTCATTCAGATGATGCCGGATCTCACGGATGGGGAGTGTTCGCAACTCGATCTCCTTGTTCACCCCAACACGTTCGGGCACATCTTTAATTTGGTTAGCAAGGGTTTCTGTAGTTACACTCGGATGGAGCTTAACGTACAAGCTCATGACAAAGAAGCTCCATTGTGCCTCGGGTGGTAACTGGGCGAAATATTGTATCATGTTATGGTTGATAATCGCATCGAACGGTAAGTTGGTATGGGATGGTGAATCCTTGACAACGGCCGTGACGGTGTAAGGGGGCAAGGAGGTATTCATCAAGGTCTGGATTTGTTGCCCGATTGCCTTTTCCGCTTCACCAAACAGGCGGGTTGCCATACTTTCGCTTAGGATCATTGTATTCGTGATTTGTAACGGATGGTCGATCTCGCCACAAACGAATGTTTGCGGGAATACGTCCAAAAACGTACTGTCGGAATAAAGCATATTCAGCTGGATATAAGGTATTTTTGGGGTTCGGCAATTTTCCGGCGAAAGCATTACTACGGTAGAAGCCTCGATTGCTGGGATATACTGGCGTAAGCTATTCTCGATGCCTTTAGAGGAGCCTTTATTTACTTTCCCGGATTGTTTCTCGGCGCTATAGACACGGTAGATGGATTCGGAATCCTTGTAGAAAGAATCGTAAGTGGTCTCATGATCCATCCAATAGAGTATGGGCACGAAACAGACGAGGGCGAAAGCCAGCCCTAGGATACTGATGGAGGCGCTGACTTTATACTTCCAGATGTTTTTGAAGGCAATGACACAGTAATGTATTAACATGGCAATTCCGTTTTTTGATGATATCGCTGATGACTCAATTTCGCTGAATCCGACTCAAATATTATGCCATAAATGTAACGTATTAGAAAATAGAATCATAGAAAAATCTGTATTTCTTCATGTAGTGCGATAGCGTACATTTTTTGTGCGATAATGCACGTACAAGCTGTCTTTATTCCCTTTATCTTTGTCCGTATGGAAGAAAAAGGAAAGATATTGATCATCGACGATAATAAGGATGTGTTGTTCGCATTGAACTTACTGTTGGAGCCGTACATGCAAAAGGTCAAGGTAACGACACAACCGGCACGCATCGAGTATTTCATGCGGACGTTTCAACCGGACGTGGTCTTGCTGGATATGAATTTCCATCGGGATGCCGTGAGCGGGCAGGAGGGTTTTGAGTATTTGGGACAAATCTTGGAGATCGATCCGCAGGCGGTCGTGATCTTCATGACGGCCTATTCGGATATAGAGAAGGCGGTCAAGGCCATTAAGGTTGGCGCTACCGATTTCATCTCCAAGCCGTGGGAAACGGAGAAGTTGCTGGCTACCCTCTCGTCGGGCATTCGATTGAGCCATTCCCGTAAGGAGGTCGGACGTTTGCGGGAGCAGGTGAAAGCCATGAAGGCGGACGACACATTGCCGGAATTGATCGGTGAGTCGCCAGCGATGCTGAAGGTAAAGGATACGATCTACAAACTCGTGGAGACTGACGCGAATATATTAATTACCGGCGAGAGCGGTACGGGAAAAGATTTGGTTGCCCGTTTGTTGAGGCATTACTCGCCCCGGCGTGACGATGCTTTCGTGACGATCGATTTGGGAAGCATCCCGGAACAATTATTTGAGAGTGAGTTGTTCGGCTATGAGAAAGGAGCCTTCACGGATGCCCGACGGTCTAAGTCGGGACGGATGGAGATGGCCTCCGGTGGTACGCTCTTTCTGGACGAGATCGGTAACCTGTCCTTGCCGATGCAGTCTAAATTGTTGACGGCTATAGAGAAACGTCATATCACCCGTTTGGGAGCGGTGGAGCCGATCTCGATCGATGTCCGTTTGATCTGCGCCACCAACGCCAATCTGCGTCAGCTGGTGGGCGAGGGGAGTTTCCGGCAAGACTTGCTCTATCGGATCAATACCATAGAGATAGCCATACCACCGCTGCGTGAGCGGGGAGAGGATATCTTGATGCTGGCCGATCATTTCCAGAGGCTGTATAGCCGGAAATACAAGAAAACGATCAAAGGGTTGAGCCGGGAGGCGGGGAGTAAGCTGATGAAATACCCTTGGCCCGGTAATGTCCGGGAGTTGCAGCATGTTTTGGAGCGAGCCGTGATCTTGAACGAGGGCACGGTGCTGAGACCGGATGATTTCCCTCTCTATACGGCCTCGTACGAGCGAAAGAAGGAACCGGACCCTGATTTGAATCTGGAACAAGCCGAGCGGAAAATCATTGAGCGAGCCTTGCGGCAAAGCAACGGTAATATGAGCTATGCCGCCGAGCTATTGGGTATCACCCGTTTTTCCTTGTATCGTAAAATAGAGAAGTTCGGCTTATGAGATCGTATGCGTTCACGGTCGTCTCGCACATCCTAGGCATCGTCTTGTCTACGGGACTCCTGTTCTATTGCGTGCATGAGGAGATTATCTTTTGTCCTACTTTTTGCGGGATCGCGATCTTGTATTTCTCGATTCATCTTTATTTCATACAGATGCGGCAGGTGAAGTATTGGCGTTATGTGGTGGATTGCTTGCGGCAGCAAGACTTGATCCAGATCGTTCGTTCACCTTACGAGGATAAGGTGATGCGGGAGTTGGCGGACGATTTGTCCGCGGCCCTGCGATCCTTGCGTGGCCGATTGATGGACGAGGAGGTGAGGCGGCAGTATTTTGAGAGTCTGTTGAATAAGGTGGACACTGCCGTACTCGTTACTGACAGGGAAGGGGCTATTGAATGGAAGAACCGGGCCGCCGACGCGTTGCTGGATACGAGGTGTCGGTTACCCAATGAGTTCTTGGAGGCTATCAAGGCGGGGAAGACGGTGGTGCGTTACGGAAAACCATCCGTTCCGCAAGATTGGGCGATCGATGCCACTCGTATCGACTTGCGAGGTTGCGAGCGTTGGATCGTCAGCTTGAAGAACATCCATTCTACCTTGGAGCGGAATGAGATGGAGGCTTGGCAGAAATTGATCCGTGTCTTGACGCACGAGATCATGAACTCCATCACACCCGTTATCTCGTTGTCCGAGACTTTGAGCAAGCGTTGCAAAGCAGATCCGGATGATGTCCGGAATCGTTCGTATATCCAGCATGGGGTGAATGTCATCCATCGCCGGAGTAAAGGGTTGCTGGATTTCGTTGAGAATTACCGGAGATTGACCCGGATCGCCTCTCCGGTAAAGACCCGTATCTTAGTGAAAGATTTCTTTTCGGATTTAAGGCGTTTGTGCCCGGAGCCTTCTATCCGTTTCCGCTTGCCGGACGAGCCTTTGGAATGGTTTGCGGATCGGGCGCAGATGGAGCAGGTCTTCTTGAACTTACTGAAGAATGCTTGTGAGGCTTGTGCGGAAAAGTCAAACCCCGAGATTATCGTGGCGGCTCAGCGGGAGGGAAACGAACTCGTCTTTACCGTGCGAGACAACGGTATCGGTGTCTTACCCGAGGTTATCGACCGGGTTTTTGTACCTTTCTTCACCACCAAGCCCTCCGGCTCGGGTATCGGTTTAAGCATCTGTAAGCAAATAATCACCTTGCATGGCGGCCATATCTCGGTAGAATCCGAGAATGGAAAGGGTAGCTGTTTCTTTTTGTACTTTAATTGATTATCAGTCTGTCTTATGCTGATATAGGTAGACACATTCAATAACAATAAAATGTGTAAT
>NZ_QTLZ01000033.1:0-39492 GCF_003635425.1 Parabacteroides sp. AF27-14 | reverse complement strand
ACAAGGGGGCAGAATCGCTTGGTTTTAGGGGGCAGCTTACACTGGATTTTCCACCTCCTTTGGATTAGGGAAAAGTTCCTCTACCGGCCGGCCGATTATACCGGCGATTTTTTCTCTGTCTGATTTACGAGGAATGATCTTTCCGTTAACCCATCGGGACGCAGTAGCGAGTGATACCCCGCATTCCTCTTGAATCTTTTTTCTGAAATTGACCTGGGCTTTTCCTAGATCCTCATAGTAACATGCAAGTGTCATATTTTCCATAATCTTCTGTTTAATAGACATTATTCAATTTGTTTTCTTTATCTTTGTGTGTGATTTGATTGTAATCACAATGCAAATATATATTCATTTTGTGACAACATTGTCATAATTTGACAATATTTTATAGTTAAATTATGTATAACAACATATCTATCTGATATACAAATGATTGATTTCGAGAAAATACTAAAAACAAAAGGAAAATCAAAGGCAGACCTAGCACGTTTTCTTGATATAGATCCTTCGAATGTAAATAGAACAATAAAAAACGACAATATAACATTGTCAAAAATTGAAAACATCTGTTCATTCTTGGATATATCATTAATTGATGCTATGAGGATCTCCGGATACGACGATACTCCCGGCGTTATTCCCGAAGCAACCAAAAAGGAAAAGGTATCCGAATACAAGGATCTTTTGTTATCGCTCTCCGACCAGTTAGTCGATCTCTATCACAAAAAGATATTAGCTCCCTACTCAGTCGTTGAAGAAAAAGAGGAAGAAATACGAATGCTAAATAGAGAAATAGGAAAACTAGAAAATGAAATCGAAAAACTAAAAACCATATCAAAATTCGATAGAGAAATTAAACTCGCAAAAGACTTGCCTGGATATATACACGGAAATGAAATACCCTCTACTGGTTACATTAATATTGGTGGAGAAGAATACCCTATTGGTTCTGCCCCAGAACCTAACGATTTCGGATTTAGCAAACCTCCAATATCAAAAAAAAATTACGGAACTTTTTCAGAAAGACATAAAAGATATGGAAATACACCCTCTCAGAAAAATAGAGGTACTAAAGATTGCAATACTCCTGAATAGCAAATTTGAATTTGTCAATATTAAAACAGGGAAATTATGACTATCAATGAAAGAGTAGCCTACATAATGAAGGAAAAAGCCGGAGGGAGCCTTACTCGATTCTCTGAGGCCCTCGGTATTACGACACAATATGCGACTAGATTAATTAAGGCCGGATCGGTAGGAATTGAGCCAATAACAAGAATCCTACAAACCTATCCGGATATTAATTCCCGATGGCTTATTACAAACGAGGGCTTTCCTTTTGACAAGGATAAAGACTCCGAGTATATAGTACGGAGCGAGATCTCTAGGCGGATCAACCTATTACTAGATCTCGAGCGATGGATCCCGGCCATGTCAGAAACAGACTTGCAGGATCTACTAGGCTTATTGTCCGGAGACAAAGATTTCAAACTAGACCCAATGAAGGTTAGTGACTGGGAGCACAAAGTCTCTGAAAAAGAAAGACAACTCAATGAAAGAGTAACAAAAGCAATGAAGGAGGGTGTTATATGCAGAACTCAAAAGGACAAGCCATAAACGCCCGCTTTTTCGAGGCCTTAGACATGCTTATCGGGACCAGAGAAATACATAGTTTTCATGATTTCTGTTTGCGCAATAGCGTAGATAGGCGCAACCTATTACGCTTGCGGGATCAACCGACAAGGGAATTTCCTATGTTTCTTCTAGGAGTGATCGTTTTACAATACAGGATTTCTGCCGATTGGCTCCTTACCGGACGTGGACAAATGAGGTAATAAATTTATCGAGCTCCTCAGGCTTACCTCCCTTGTAAGTCCGGACAAAAGCGAGTACCTTCTCGTTTGCCCTATCAATTAACGAAAAGTCTTTGGTTATATATTTTCCTGTTACTCCTTTGGCTGAGTCCGAATGAACCAAAGCGAAAGAAATATCATCCTCAATAACACCACAGTTTACCCGGGCAATAGTCGCCCACGTATGCCGGGCAGTATAAAAATCGATGTCAATATCTATACTTTCGTGTGGTTTATCCTTTTCGAGATCCTCTTTAATCTTTTCACCGATATATTTCAGACCTTTATTCAGATTAGAGTTAAATGTCCGCTCGTCCGTATATCTATGATAAAAGTTAAAAGCCCGGATACCGGCCGGATCCTTATATTTCACGAATAACTCGAGAGCCTCCTCCTCTATCCTTATAGACGTTTTGGCTTGATCCTCCCGCCGATCTTTTGTTTTGGCACGATTATAGGTGATACGATCAGCTTGTATCTGATCGGCTCTCAAAAGGAAAATATCCTTTGAGTTCATTCCGCAGAGGTAAAAGGACAACATAAAAACATCACGGGCCAGTTCCGGCCGGGAGATCTCCCTTTTATGCTCGAATTTACCTCGAGGGATATATTTATAGTCTCGGATCTTTAACAGGATCTCGACCGGTATAGCTCGCTTCTCCGGCTCTTTCGATTTCGGGATCTTATATCGTTCAAAAGGATTATTCGGGATTTTTATATCCTCGAGATCCTCGTCGTTAAACTCTATCCTAGCGAGATTGAATATAGTCCGGAGATAACCAAGGTTGCTTTCTACTCCTCTAGTTCCGGATCCGATCTTTTTAACGAGGAAAGCCTCGAACTCCCGAAGGAACTTAACCGTAATTTCTTTGAACTCGAGATTATCCCTTTTTAGCCATTCTTTCAGATTGTTTTTAAGAGCGCTGTTTCCGGAAGCAACCGAGGTCCGGCCATCCTCTATCAACCCCTCATTCACCTTATCTATAAATGGAAAGACAAACAACCCTTTTTCTCCCTCGTGCCTACGTTTACGGGAAAGGTATTCGGCGAGGGACTTTGCAGTATATTTCGAAACATTCCCGCCCAACTTGCTAATCTCAATCCGGAGACGAGCTATATCCTTACGAACCTCGTCGGCGATAAACTCATCCTTTATCCTTTTAAAGTCTGAGGAGATCTGCTTTGCAATGAGATAATGTTCCGTCGATATATAAGCGGATTGACGCTCATGCGTAACTCTGATTTTAACATTCCACGTCTTATCTGATCGCTTTTGATGTCTTAAAATAACCTCCTTTAGTGTTGTCGCCATGTCCGTAAAACTTTCGTAAAACATTCTACCGCAAATATACTCAATTATTGCGGATATTGATTCGAGACAAAGGAGAAAGAACGCTAGAGGAAACGACTAGGCAGGAGGAAACCATTTCCATTAAAACATTGATTATCAATAACAAATCACACATTTAGATATATAAAAAAACGCCTCTGCAAAATTGCAAAAACGTTATTCTAGGTAGCGAGACCCGGGATTGAACCGGGGACCTCATGATTATGAATCATGCGCTCTAACCAGCTGAGCTATCTCGCCATTATTTTATTGTCACTGTTTCTCTTATTGACGGTGCAAAAGTAGGGGTTATTTTTGAATTACACAACATTTTCAATAAAAAAATTCGCTTAATTTTTAAGGCCTCCACCTAATCAGTTAGTTATTAGTTACTTTTTTCATCATTAAAATTAGTCGTTTTCAAATCTTTTATGTATCTTGCGGCAAATATAAGGATAAGAACAATGAAGAAAGAGAAGTTTCATATCGAATACATTTTCGATAAAGTTTCACGACGAAGCTTGTGGAATCACCTAACCACCGCTTTGGGACTTTCCGCTTGGTTCGCCGACGAGGTCATTATAAATGATAATCTCTATACCTTTAAATGGAGTAAAGAGGCCCAAGAGGCAACAGTGATCGACTCCAAGCCGGAGAACTTTATCCGTTACCGCTGGGTAGACGAGGAAGATGAGAACGCTTATTTCGAATTTATAATCCATACAATCGAATTAACAGGTTCTACGGCACTTGAGATTACGGATTTCTCCGAACCCGGGGAGAAAAAAGATTCCATTAATTTATGGGACTCGCAAGTGGAAGATTTGAAGCGAACGCTTGGTATTTAGAGTAGTTTTACAGAAATCTGTGGGGTGTTATCGTTTTTTACACTACTTTTGCCACTTCAACCAGATTAGGCAATGTTGAGAATAAAACGATTATATACATTTATGCTGCAGACATTCCTGCCGTTGTTTCTTATGACATTCGGTATTTGTCTGTTTATTGTGTTGATGCAATTTCTTTGGCGATACATCGACGATATGGTGGGAAAAGGCCTCGGCATCCCTGTATTAGCGGAGATGTTTATGTATGCGGCCTTGTTTCTTGTCCCGATGGCACTTCCCTTGGCTATTCTATTAGCCTCATTAATGACTTTTGGAAATTTAGGGGAACGTCTGGAATTACTGGCCATGAAGTCTGCCGGGGTATCATTGATACATATCATGCGTCCTTTGATCGTAACGCTACTATTTGTGAGCGTGGGCGCCTTTTTCTTCCAAAACAACGTAATGCCCGTTGTCCAAGTCAAGCTATATACATTATTATATTCCATGCGCCAGAAATCACCGGAATTGGATATTCCGGAAGGTTCATTCTACAAAGATATTCCCGGATTCAATGTATATGTGAAGAAAAAGGACCCGAAGGACGGTTTATTAAAAGACGTGATGATCTATGATTATTCGGAAGGATTCAATAACGCCCGTGTAATCGTAGCGGACTCCGGACGGCTAAAGACATCTGCCGATAAATTATTCCTTGTCCTATCTTTATTTAACGGAGAATCTTTCGAGAACGTAGGTAAAAGCCAAGCCAACACGACGCAAGCGAGAACCGCCGTCCCCTATCGACGAGAATCATTCAGCAGCAAAGATATCTTGATTGAATTCGACGCGAATTTCAACCGTACCGACGAATCTTTCATGCAGAACCAATATATGGGAAAAAACTTGAAGGATTTACAAACCTCTATCGATTCGATGGGCGTACGCTTGGATAGCATCAAGGACGTGAACGCAAAAAGCATTTACGATGCCTCATACGTAAAAACACTAAAGTCCTTACGGGCTAAAAAAGAGAGTGAAGCCGAGGGGCAGCCAGACGAGCAACAGGAAAAACTGCCGGTAATCACTCCTACCATCAAGTTGGATTTCGACAGTCTTTACCAAGCGCAGGCACCGAGTAGTAAAGCGGCTTTATTAGGCCGAGCCAAGTCCTCGATCGAGAATATCAAGACCGACTATTATTTCCGTGCGGCCACGGTTGGCGACGAGGCCTATAAGGTACGCCGCCACTTGACGGAATGGCATAAGAAATTCACGGTATCGTTCGCTTGCATCATGTTCTTCTTTATCGGAGCGCCCTTAGGAGCCATCATCCGTAAAGGTGGGTTGGGGGTACCGGTCGTTATCTCGGTAATCTTGTTTATCTTCTATTATATTATAGATAATATGGGCTTCAAGATGGCACGCGACGGCGTTTGGGACGCATGGGAAGGTATGTGGCTTAGCTCCGTGGTCCTAACACCTATGGGTATATTCCTAACCTATAAAGCGGTAAAAGATTCTGTTATCTTGAATGCCGACACTTACGTGAATGCCTTGAAGAACTTAATAGGTAAGCGTGAAGGGAGAAAAGTGGAGCGGAAAGAGGTTATCATATACACCCCCGATTATGAGGCAACCCTTCCTCAACTGGAGAAATTGGTGGAAGAAAGCACGACTTATCTGGCAAACCATAAACGTTGGATCAATTATCTGACATTTTGGAAACAAGGCGGAAAAGATAACACAGCGGAACTGTTAGCTCAGGACACGGAAAATATCGTGGAGGAATTAAGTAATTCCGACCAGAATTTACTCCTGAATAAATTGATGGACTACCCGGTCATCGGAGGTTACAATAATAAGCTAAGCAAGCATATAAACGGGAAACTTGCCTTGGCTATCGGTATTTTCTTCCCACTGGGATTGCCGATCTACCTATTGGCTACGTACCAACGTAAATTGCTACGGCATGATATCGTCATGGTACAAAAGACCAGTAAGGAGCTGATCAATATGATATATTCATTACATTTGCTAAAAAATAACTCGGATATAAATAATCAATAAATATGAGCGAGATTCAATTAAACACCATCGAAGAAGCTATCGAGGATTTCCGTGAAGGAAAGTTCTTAATCGTTGTAGACGACGAGGACCGGGAGAATGAAGGAGACTTTATCATCGCGGCCGAGAAAGTAACCCCGGAAAAAATCAACTTCATGTTGAAAAACGGACGAGGTGTATTATGCGCCCCGATCACGGAAGAACGTTGCCAAGAGTTGGAGCTGGATATGCAAGTTGCCAATAACACCTCTTTACTAGGTACCCCTTTTACGATAACAGTAGATAAATTAGGAGGGAAATGTACGACCGGCGTTTCCATGTACGACCGTGCGGAAACGATCTTGGCGCTGGCTGATCCAAAGACCAAGCCATCCGATCTGGGACGTCCCGGACATATCAATCCGCTCCGTGCCCGCTCTCGTGGCGTACTTCGCCGTGCGGGTCATACAGAGGCTGCCGTGGATTTGGCCCGGTTAGCCGGTTTATATCCCGCCGGAGCCTTGATCGAGATCATCAACGAGGATGGAACCATGGCACGTCTGCCGCAATTAATTGAGGTAGCCAAGAAATTCGATATCAAGATTATTTGCATCAAGGACCTGATCGCTTATCGCCTCCGGACCGAATCGATCGTAGAGAACGGCGTAGAGGTAGATCTCCCTACCGAGTACGGACATTTCCGTCTCATTCCTTTCCGCCAGAAAAGCAATGGATTAGAGCATATAGCTTTGATAAAGGGTAAATTCGAGAAAGACGAGCCTATCTTAGTACGCGTGCACTCATCTTGCGCTACAGGTGATATCTTCGGTTCCATGCGTTGCGAGTGCGGAGAGCAACTGCACGAGGCTATGCGCCGCATCGACCAAGAAGGCAAAGGCGTTATCGTTTACCTGAACCAAGAAGGACGAGGCATCGGATTGATGGAGAAGATGAAAGCATACAAGCTCCAAGAGGATGGTTTGGATACGGTGGACGCGAACTTGCATTTAGGCCATCAAGCGGATGAGCGAGATTATGGTGTCGGAGCACAGATCTTACGTCATATCGGCGTAACGAAAATGCGCCTGATGAGCAATAATCCGGTAAAACGCGTAGGTCTGGAAGCTTACGGACTTGAGGTAGTAGAGAACGTTCCTATCGAGGTGAAACCAAATCCATACAACGAATTCTACATGAAAACGAAGAAAGAACGTATGGGGCATGTGCTGCATAACATTAAATAGTTATCAGAACGTTGCAAGAATTCCGATTATTGATTACTTTTGTCGCATAATAATAAAACAACCTATACAAAAAGCAATGTCATGACACAAGTCTCAGATCGTTTAGCGAGTTTATCGCCTTCAGCAACATTGGCGATGTCACAAAAGAGCGGTGAGTTGAAAGCTCAAGGTATCGATGTTATCAACTTAAGTGTGGGAGAACCCGATTTCAATACTCCCGACTTCATTAAAGAAGCCGCGAAGAAGGCGATTGACGATAATTTCTCACGTTATTCTCCCGTAGCGGGTTATCCGGCATTACGTAATGCTATCGTTGCCAAATTGAAGAACGAGAATGGACTGGAATATACAGCAGGCCAGATCTCTTGCGCAAACGGTGCCAAACAATCCGTTTGTAACACGGTCATGGTATTGGTAAATCCGGGGGACGAGGTTATCATCCCTGCCCCTTTCTGGGTAAGCTATCCGGAGATGGTGAAGTTAGCGGAAGGAACTCCCGTTATCGTTCCGGCTGGTATCGAGCAAGATTTCAAGATCACTCCAGCTCAGCTGGAAGCCGCTATTACACCTAAGACAAAAGCGTTAATCCTTTGCTCTCCCTCCAACCCGACGGGTTCTGTTTACAGCGCCGAGGAATTGGCAGGTTTAGCGGAAGTATTGAAAAAGCATCCGGATATCATCGTTATAGCGGATGAGATCTACGAACATATTAACTATATTGGTAAACACAACAGCATCGCTTCTATCAAAGGAATGAAAGACCGTACGGTTATCGTAAACGGCGTTTCCAAAGCGTATGCGATGACTGGCTGGCGTATCGGTTTCATCGCCGGACCGGAATGGATCGTGAAAGCGGTTAATAAATTACAAGGACAATATACCTCTGGCCCTTGCTCCGTATCTCAAAAAGCGGCGGAAGCGGCTTATACAGGCTCACAAGAACCCGTTGAGGAAATGCGCAAGGCCTTCGAACGTCGTCGTGACTTAATCGTTAATTTAGCGAAAGAAGTTCCGGGCTTCGAGGTGAATAAGCCGGAAGGCGCCTTCTACTTATTCCCCAAATGTAGTTATTATTACGGCAAGACAGATGGAACCCGTGTAATCAACAACGCTGATGACTTAGCTATGTATCTCTTAGAAGTAGCGCACGTAGCTTGCGTAGGTGGTACCTCGTTCGGGGCACCTGAGTGTATCCGCATGAGTTACGCTACCAGCGATGAGAATATCGTGGAGGCGATCAAACGTATTAAGGATGCGTTGGCCGCATTGAAATAAGAAAAAATTAAACAGATATACTTACTTGGCAAAGTAAGATATACTGCATTGGACAAGTAAGTATATCTTCTATGGGCAAGTAAGCTATACTTCATAAAAAAGGCGATACATTGGGTTGTACCGCCTTTTTCTTTATATCAAATACGTTACCGCAATTATTCAGCACGCAAAGTGAAACGTTTGAACGCCAAGATTTGTAACTCAGGATCGATCTCCTTCATTGTCTCTCTTACAGTCTTCTTGCCATCCATAATGTCTTCTTGGTTCAACAAGCAAACCTCTTTCAAGAACTTGCCTAGACGACCCTTAGCGATATTCTCGATCATCTGTTGAGGTAAGTTAGCCGCCTTCTCAGCGGAAACAGTAGCGATGATTTCTTTAGCCTTAGCTACATCCTCTGCCGTGATCCAACCCTTATCCATGTTACTTTCCATGTGAGCCTCGCTATCTACATGCGAAGGATTAATACCAGCCTTCTTCAATGCAGCCTCTACAGCCTTCTGTACCTGCTCAGCCTTCGTCTTCTCGATAGCAACCTGGATCTCTTTCTCTTTTACAGACTCAGGAACACCAGCCTCATCGATAGCGATCGGGTTCATAGCGGCGATCTGCATAACGATATTGTGAGCGGCTTCCTCAGACTCCTTGTTGAAAGCGGCGATCGTACAAAGTTGGTTCTTACCCATATGGTTGTATACAGTAGTGTAAGCACCTTCAACTACGCAGTAGCCATCCAACTCCATTTTCTCGCCAGTGATACCGCTACGATCCGTAACAGCTTCTTGGATAGTACCCTTGCCCATAGGCAAAGCTTTCACCTCGTCCAAAGTATGGCATTTGTTAGCCACGGCAGCGTCCAAGATAGCCTGAGTCAAAGCTACGAAGTCCTCATTCTTAGCCACGAAGTCCGTTTCGCACTTCAAAGCGATGATAGCGGCGAACTCGCCATCCTTCTTAGCCAACACACAACCCTCGGCAGCCTCACGATCAGAACGTTTAGCGGCGATAGCCTGTCCTTTTTTACGGATAATTTCCATTGCTTTCTCGATGTCACCGTCAGACTCTGTCAAAGCCTTCTTACAGTCCATCATACCAGCTCCACTCATTTTGCGCAGCTTGGTAATATCAGCCATTGTTACAGCCATAATCTTATTTCCTTTATCTTTAAAATGTTTATACTTTCAAAAATTGACAATGGACAGTTGCCAATTGACAAATCCTGTCAAAAGCCAACTGCCCATTGTATTTGTATTCTAATTGTCAATTGTCAACGTCAATTGTCAATCGAATTATTCTTCGTCTTTCGCGAACTTACCGGCAACGTTAGCGTTCAACGCATCGTCGTCTTCTTTCTTCGTACGTTCTTTCTTAACAGCAGCTTTTGCCTTACGCTCTCTTTTCGGAGCTTCCTCAGCAGCCTCTGCGTCAATTTTCTCAGCCTTACGCTCTTGCAAGCCTTCGTTCATAGCCTCGCAGATAGCGCCCAAGATAACCTCTACAGACTTTGTAGCGTCATCGTTAGCCGGGATAACGTAGTCGATATTGTTCGGATTAGAGTTCGTATCAACCATACCGAATACAGGGATACCCAAACGGTTAGCCTCGCGAACAGCGATATGCTCTTTCATCACGTCTACAACGAACAACGCTGACGGAAGACGAGTAAGGTCTACGATAGAACCTAAAGTCTTCTCCAACTTAGCGCGTTGGCGAGTGATTTGAAGTTTTTCTCTCTTAGAAAGATTATCAAATGTACCATCTTTTGTCATCTTATCGATAGTAGCCATCTTCTTGATAGCTTTACGGATCGTCGGGAAGTTGGTCAACATACCACCCGGCCAGCGCTCGATAACGTAAGGCATACCTACGGAAGCAGCCTTATCAGCGACAACTTGTTTAGCTTGTTTTTTGGTAGCCACGAAAAGAACTTTCTTGCCTTGTTTAGCCAAGTTCTTCATAACTTCAGCGGCTTCGTCTACTTTAGCAACTGTTTTATAAAGGTCAATGATATGAATACCATTGCGCTCCATGAAGATATAAGGAGCCATAGCGGGATTCCACTTTCTTTTTAAGTGTCCGAAGTGTACACCAGCCTCTAATAATTGATCAAAATTTACTCTTGACATTGTTTTTTTCTTAAATCGTTTACTTTCTTTGTTTAATTTCAACCATCAGGTAGTCTTTCCGCATGTCCACATGTAAAAAGAATCCCGATAATTTAGATACTAAACGCTTCGCTTTACTTGTAAGGGACTCACAAATAACATTAACGTTTACTGAACTGGAATCTCTTACGAGCTTTCGGACGACCCGGTTTCTTACGCTCAACAGCACGAGGATCGCGAGTTACGAATCCTTCCGCTCTCAAGACAGCCTTATCTTCCGGATTAATCTTTATCAACGCACGAGAGATAGCCAAACGGGCAGCCTCAGACTGACCTTTGAAACCACCACCGTCAAGGTTGATCTTAATATCATATTGCTCAGCGACGTTCAACTTTGCTAACGGCTGCTTTACGATAAACTGAAGGATTGAAGAAGGAAAGTATTTTTCCAGCTCACGTTTGTTGATCGTGATCTTTCCCGTACCTTCGCTAACGAATACGCGAGCGACTGCCGCTTTACGTCTTCCTATTGCATTTACTACTTCCATCGTGATTATTTATATGAGTTTATATCGATTAACTTAGGTTGTTGAGCCTCGTGCTTGTGCTCAGTTCCCTCATAAACGTACATGTTGTTCAACAACTTTGCACCCAGACGGTTCTTAGGCAACATACCTTTTACTACTTTACGGAACAGACGGTCGCCACCTTTCTTCAAAAGATCAGCCGGAGTATACTCGATCTGTCCACCGGGATATCCGGTATATCTCAAATAAATACGATCGTTCCACTTGTTACCAGTCAGAACGACTTTGTCTGCATTGATGATGATTACGTTATCACCACAGTCAACGTGCGGAGTGAAATTGGGTTTGTACTTACCGCGCAAAAGCTTCGCTACTTTAGCGCAAAGGCGACCTAACGTCTGGCCTTCAGCATCAACAATGACCCACTCTTTGTTTACAGTTGCCTTGTTTGCAGAAATGGTCTTAAAACTTAAAGTATCCACTGCTTAAAAATTAAATTAATTAATAACTCAAAAAACTAGCCTTACCAACATTGTCACAACGGACACATGATGCAACAACGTGCTAAGAACTAAACTCTTAGTACAATTTGATAATAATCGGCTTGCAAAGGTACGGCTTTTATCCGAACTTCCAAACAAATCCTACTATTTTTCAAGTTATTAAGATCCTTGCTTGTTCGTATATTCAATCATGAGCTCATCAATCAAGTAAGCATCGCTCATACAATGCAAGTCTCCCACTTTTTTCCGCAAATAGACATAAGTATTCGATTCATAGAAAAGACGCAACGCTTTACGGTTATCAATATGCAGCCGCTCAGCCAGACCGTTTATAATACGGGCATATTTCATCTGGAGTAATATTTCATTTGCTTGGGACATAAAGCTCTCCCTCCTTTATTAATAGAATGGCTTCCACAAAAAACAAGCAGCTATCCAATAATGATTGATTGATCAGACATAATTGGTTATTGGGCTTTTCAAAACGAAGACGTCTAAGCGCCTCTTCTTTCGGGATCAGTCCTGTATAATAAAGCTCAATCGTATTAAATACCCGATCGTTAGCGACACCACCTTCCACCATGTCGTATCCTTTCCACGGACACTCACCTCTTCTGCTAGATATCACGAAATCTAACCAATCATTATCGTATGAGCTAAAACTCAGCACACGATATTCCAACCTTATCGTTTCAATATCCAGATTATAGACGTTCAAATAAGCCTCCTCGCAATTCTTTACCATAGCGACCCGTTTAGCCCATGTCTCCGCTTGCTCTTTTAAGTCAGTCACGTAAAAGCCTTTTCCAAAATCAAGATTATCCCGACAAGCACCCGCTAAAGGGTTACTCACGCACAACGTAGAGCCATGGTATACTTTTAGCATGAAGCCCCTCCTTTCTCCCGATTCCTAAGAGCCTCTATGATATCATCTACAATATGCTCCCGGCTTTCCGTATGTAAAGCGTCATAACAACCTATAATGAAATCATCCATTAAGCCAGAACATTCGAGCTTACGATAAACATTCTCTGGAAGTTCATTCAACCGCTTAGCGACCTCCTCGATACAAAAAACGGCAAACTCTATTTTTTTATCATTATAAGTCATATCCTATTTCCGGAAGTAATATCCCAATGAGAACGTCACGTTATTCTGGTAAACGGAAGTCTCGCCGTCACGCTTCAAGGCCCGGCGGTCTATCATGCCGCATAGGGAGCTTACGGAGAAGAAAAAGTTACTATATTCTACCGATAGGCCGACATTCATGCCAAAGTCGCAAGGTTTCAAGTCCTTCTCATCGGACACGCCGAAATGGAGATCCGGATTGGTCTCCCGGCTCTTCATCTTGCCAAACAAGGACCAATCAAAGGTAGGACCGGCGAATACGGACAGATGAACGTCCGTGAAGGTAAATGTATAAGCCACATTCACGGGAATCTGCAAAGAGTAATACCAACATTTATTATGAAGCGCCATCCCATGTATATCCTGATTCGAATAATAAGCGCCACCTTGGTTCACGAACGCCACCTCAGGACGAAGCGACCATTTTTTATTCTTGCTCAAAGGAATATCCGCCAAACCCGCTATGCTGAAACCGAAGCGGGCTCCCGCCTCATACGTATCCTCCACCTTCTGGATCAACGAAGAATAAGCGCCTCCGGCACGTACGCCGAAAGAAACCTGAGCCATCGCCGGTAAAATCATCATCACGGCAATCAACAACAATCCGATCTTTCTCATAAACTTCCTCATTTGCTTTTCCTTCTAATAGTAAGCAAAGATATACATTTTTCAATAACATCTACATTTATCCTACTGAAACCTATAAGAAAGCGGTATAAAAAGCACGGCTTTGCCATTTAAGCTTTAACGAATGGCACAACATGATACATCTTATCCTTGCAACATTAATCAAAAGTAAGATCACCTTTTACGATAGATTAGTCTCCCTTGCTCTAGCAAAATGACACTTTGTAAACAGAACTCCCGGAGATTCGCTTTTCACGCAGAAAAACGCCATTCATAACTATCTTCCATCCGCTAGTTCGAGCACCTCACGAAAACCTCCTGTCACGATATACGGCTTATATCAAGCAAAATATCAATACAACATCTGTTTATATAACATATAGATTCTATAGAATCACACATATTATAACCTCATTATATCCTTCAGAAAACACGTACGTCTTTTTCCAAAAACATGTACGTGTTTCCGGAAAAAGACGTACGTGTTTTTTTAAAAGCAAAACAACCTCTCTCGTACTAAAAATATTTCCTACCTTTATGCACTCATTTCAATATGCACCAGACTATACATTAATATATATGGAACCGTTTATTCATTTACACGTACATACCCAGTATTCCTTGCTGGACGGACAGGCATCCATCGACGCATTGATCGACAAAGCGTACAAAGACGGAATGCGTGCGATCGCCGTGACAGACCATGGCGTTATGTTCGGTATCAAGGAGTTTTTCAATAAGGTTAGCAAAAAGAACAGTAAACCTCTCGGGATCATCAAGGACTCCGAGAAAGAACTAAAACCGCTGCTGGCCAAGGATGCTCCAACCGATGAGGAACAACAAAGGATAACGGAACTACAAAAACAAATCGCCGAAGCGAAAGCTTCCATCTTCAAGCCGATCATCGGGTGCGAATGTTATTGCGCTCGCAACGGAAGGCATAGCAAGCTGGCCTCGCAAGACGACCGTAGCGGCTGGCACTTGATCGTTCTGGCCAAAAATAAGAACGGATACAAGAACCTGATCAAGATGGTATCCCTCTCATGGACGGAAGGATTCTACGGACGTCCGCGTATCGACAAAGAGTTGTTGGAGAAATACCACGAGGATCTGATCATCTGCTCCGCCTGTTTAGGTGGAGAGATCCCGCAGCATATCATGCACGGACGAATCGATAAGGCCGAGGAGTCTATCAAATGGTTCAAAAACTTATTCGGAGAAGACTATTACCTTGAGATGCAACGGCACGAGACACACGACCCCAACGCCGATTGCACGATTTTCCCGCATCAACAAGAGGTGAACAAGGTACTGATCGAACTTGCTCACAAACATAATATCAAGCTAATCGCCACCAACGACGTCCATTTCGTCAATGCCGACGACGCTGAGGCTCACGACCGCCTGATCTGCCTTAGTACCGGCAAAGACTTGGACGACCCCAAGCGTATGCGCTACTCCAAGCAAGAATGGATGAAGACAACCGCCGAGATGAACACCATCTTCGCCGATATCCCCGAAGCTTTGAGTAATACGCTCGAGATAGCCGACAAAATAGAATTCTACTCCATCGACAGCGGTCCTATCATGCCGACTTTCGCCATTCCCGAGGAGTTCGGTACCGAGGAGTCCTACCGTCAGAAATTGACAGAGCATGATTTATTTGAGGAATTCACCCGAGACGAGAACGGTAATGTCGTATTAAGCGAGGAAGAGGCGCACTCCAAAATCAAGAAATTAGGTGGATACGACAAACTATACCGCATCAAGCTGGAAGCCGACTATTTGGCGAAATTGACATACGACGGAGCCAAGGAGCTTTACGGAAACCCCTTGAACGATGAAGTAAAGGAGCGTCTGAACTTCGAGTTACATATCATGAAGACCATGGGTTTCCCCGGCTACTTCTTGATCGTGCAAGATTTCATCCGTGCCGCTCGTGAGGAACTCGGTGTATCCGTAGGACCGGGACGTGGTTCGGCCGCCGGATCTGCCGTAGCTTATTGCTTAGGGATCACCAAGATCGACCCGATCAAATATGACCTCCTGTTCGAGCGTTTCTTGAATCCGGACCGTATCTCCCTCCCCGATATCGATACCGACTTCGATGATGATGGCCGTGGCGAGGTCTTACACTGGGTAACGGAGAAATACGGTGCCGAGCGTGTGGCTCATATCATTACTTATGGTACGATGGCTACCAAGTCCGCTATCAAGGATGTCGCCCGGGTACAGAAATTACCGTTATCCGAATCGAACCGGTTAGCCAAATTGGTTCCGGATAAGATCCCTGACATGAAGAAGTTCAAATTGGGCGACGCCATCAAGTATGTGCCGGAACTAAAAGAGGCGGCTAACGGAAATGATCCGCTGGCACGGGATACCTTGAAATACGCCCAGATGCTGGAAGGCAACGTCCGTAACACGGGTGTACACGCCTGCGGTGTCATTATCGGACGTTATGATATATCGGATGTCGTACCTGTCAGTACGGCGAAAGACAAGGATACCGGCGAGGAGATGCTGGTTACCCAATACGAGGGTTCCGTGATCGAGGAAACCGGATTGATCAAGATGGACTTCTTGGGCTTGAAGACCTTGTCCATCATCAAGGAAGCGATCGAGAACGTGAAACTGACTACCGGACATGATCTGGATATCGACCATATCAGTCTGGAGGACCCCAAGACTTATAAATTGTATTGCGACGGAAAGACAACCGGTACATTCCAGTTCGAGTCCGCCGGTATGCAAAAGTATTTGAAGGAGTTGCAACCTTCTAAATTCGAGGACTTGATCGCCATGAACGCCCTGTATCGCCCGGGTCCAATGGATTACATCCCTTCTTTTATCGCCCGTAAACAGGGTAAGGAAGAGATCAAGTACGACATTCCCGTCATGGAACGCTACCTGAAAGATACATACGGTATTACGGTCTATCAGGAGCAGGTCATGCTTCTATCCCGTTTGCTCGCTAACTTCACGCGTGGTGAGAGTGATGCCTTACGTAAGGCGATGGGTAAGAAGTTGATCGAGAAGATGAACCATTTGAAGTCTAAGTTTATGGCCGGTGGTCAAGCCAACGGCTATAAAGAAGAAACTTTAAACAAGATCTGGTCCGACTGGGAGAAGTTCGCCTCATACGCATTCAATAAGAGCCACGCTACTTGTTATTCATGGGTGGCTTATCAGACCGCTTACTTGAAAGCGAACTTCCCGTCCGAGTATATGGCCGCCGTCTTGAGCCGAAGCTTATCCAATATCACGGATATCACGAAGTTCATGGATGAATGTAAAGCGATGGGTATTCAAGTATTGGGACCGGACGTGAACGAATCTATCTTGAAGTTCAGCGTAGATAAGAACAAGAACATCCGCTTCGGGCTAGGCGCCGTGAAAGGCGTAGGTGAGTCCGCCGTACAAAATATCATAGAGGAACGCAAGAAGAACGGCCCGTACAAGAGTATCTTCGATTTCGTAGAACGGGTGAACTTGACCGCTTGCAATAAGAAAAACATAGAGTCCATGGCTTTGGCCGGAGCGTTCGATAACTTCGGTATCCAACGTGAGCAGTTCTTCACCGACAGTGGAAAAGGGGAATTGTTCTTGGATACCTTGGTTCGCTATGGTAACAAATACCAGATGGATAAGAGCACGGCAGTCAACTCTTTATTCGGTGGAGACGCCTTGATCGCCATCGCTAAACCGGAGATCCCGCAATGCGAGCGTTGGAGCGATCTCGAACGCCTGAATAAAGAGAAGGAGTTGGTCGGTATTTACCTATCCGCCCACCCATTGGATGAATACCGTATCATATTAAAGTATGTATGTAATACCGGCATGGTAGAACTTAACGAGCGGGAAACCTTACAAGGCCGGGAGGTTTTATTAGGTGGTATCGTCACCGGTTTCCGGGAAGGAATGACCAAGAACGGAAAGCCTTACGGAATCTTGAAGATCGAGGATTTCACGGGTAGTGGCGAGATCCCTCTTTTCGGACAGGATTATATCGAATACAGCAAGTATGGTAAAATAGGGATGTATCTCTTGATCACAGCCCGTGTAGAGCCTAGCCGCTGGGACCCCAATAAACTGGACTTCAAGATTGGTACCGTCAACCTTTTGCAAGACGAGAAAGACAAGCTGATCGAGAAAATCAGTATCACGGTCCCGATCCATGATTTGGACGAGCCGACTATCAATGAGCTTTCGGTATTGATCAAGAACAATCCGGGCCATAGCCTGTTATATTTTAAGGTTGTCGATGGGGAACATAATATTTCCCTAAATCTCTTCTCCCAAAATATCCGCTTAAACGTGACCCGTGAGCTGGTAGACTTTTTACAGGAGAACGAGAATATCGATTTTAAAATTAATGGTTAAAGTTGTACGACGCTGAAAGAATTTGTACTTTTGACGTCATAACAATCATTAGATTATAATTCATAATTAAATAATACGTAATTCAAAATGGCACTACAAATTACAGACGCTAATTTCGAGGAGTTGGTTAACTCCGGAAAGCCCATGGTTCTTGACTTTTGGGCAGAGTGGTGTGGCCCTTGCCGCATGGTATCTCCTATCATTGATGAGTTGGCAACCGAATACGAAGGTCGTGTGACGATCGGTAAAATGAACGTTGACGAGAATGACGATGTAGTCGGACGATTCGGTATCCGCAACATCCCTACCGTTCTTTTCTTCAAAGACGGTAAGATGGTTGATAAAGTAGTAGGCGCTACGGCTAAGGATAAGTTCGTAGAAAAGATCGAGGCAATACTTTAATAATTGAGAATTGAGAATTGAAAATACCGAGGAATACGCTCTGTAACTTTCAATTCTCAATTTTTAATTCCCCTAAGTATATGTCGCTTGCCCGGAGGACCGGGAAGACGGCTCATCTCAAAACCAGCCGCTTGCATACCTCTGCGTACCTCTCCTTTTGCGCAATAGGTTACGATCACTCCGCCCGGTGCGGTATGAGCATACAAACGATTATAGATTTCTTGATTCCACATCTCCGGTTGTTTCTCGGGCGCAAACGCGTCGAAATAGATCAAATCGATATCATCCGGTAGTTCACAGGCGTTACTATTTCCTTCTATTTTATGAAGTGTAAAGCGCTCTGAGATTGAAACGGGAGTATTCCACTCCGCCTCATGCAAGGCTAAGAATAACTCTTTTCTCTCCGGCCAGATCAGCTCTCCATAATTCAAGGTACGAATCGTATCTAAAGGAAGCGGGTATAACTCCACGGTATGATAATCAATATGATGTGCTTGAGATAGCTCGACATCCTTCAATGTCAAGAAGGCGTTCAGCCCTGTACCGAAGCCAACTTCCACGATTCGGATAAAGTCTTTCTCCCGCGCATGCAATCCCGCCTCAATAAATATATGTCTCGATTCCTGCAACGCCCCGTTCACGGAATGATAATGTTCATCCATCGCCGGAATATATAGCGTATGGCTTCCATCCGCCGTTATCTGTAATTCTTTCTCCATATGTATGCAAAGATAATACATACGAATCAGAATAATACTTATCTTTACCGCTATAAATATGATATAAGATATGGATAGACGCCATCTTTACTTCTTACTATTCTTATTATGTACCATACAAGCCGCTATCGGTCAACAGCACTCCTTCTCTATCAAGGGAGTTGTAAAAGACGCATCGAGCGGACAGCCGATACCTTTCGCTAACGTAGTGGTATGGAACACGACGCAAGGGACGGTCACCGATTCCACCGGATTATTCGAGATATCCGGCATATCACCCGGAAGCTATCGTCTCCAATCCTCCTTTCTGGGATATAAGCCATTCGTTACCGCCGAATTCAGACTAGCGAATAAAGATATATTCTTCCCGATCGAGCTAGAGGAAGCCAGCCAGAATCTGCAAGAGGTTAGCGTAGTAGCCTCTCCGTTCCGTAAAACCGCCGAAAGTCCGCTAGGACTTCGTGTAATCGGCTTCAAGGAGATAGAGAAAAGCGCGGGAGGAAACCGGGATATCTCCCGGGTAGTACAAACCTTTCCCGGAGTAGCGTCCACGGCAGCGTTTCGTAACGACTTGATGGTAAGAGGAGGAGGTCCCTCGGAAAACCGTTTCTTTTTGGATGGCGTAGAGATACCGAATATCAACCATTTCTCTACCCAAGGAGCCTCCGGAGGTCCGGTCGGTATTATCAATCCCGATTTTATCCGGGAGGTCAACTTTTATTCGGCCGCATTCCCCGCATCCAAGGGAAACGCTTTAAGTTCGGTATTGGATTTTAAACTACAAGATGGAAATAAGGAGAAATTCTCATTGCGAGGAGTCCTAGGAGCCTCAGATATCGGTGTGTCCGCTAATGGACCGCTAGGAAAAAAGACCACTTACCAAGTGTCTGTTCGTCGCTCTTACCTTCAATTCCTTTTCGATATGATCGGCTTGCCGTTCTTACCTACTTTCACGGATGCCCAATTCAAGATTAAGCACTCCTTCAACCCCAAGAATGAGCTTACAGTTCTCGGATTAGGGGCGATCGATGATATGAAGCTGAATACAGGAATGGAAGACATGAGCGAGAAAAACCAATATATCCTCTCTTACTTGCCGGTCGTAAAACAAAAAACGTATACCCTTGGAGCGGTTTATAAACACTACGCCGGTAAAAATCTCTACTCGGTCATTATCAGCCGTAGCCAGACCAACAATAAGAATATTAAATACAAAGACAATGACGAAAGCAAGGAAGAGAATCTCTCCTTAAATTACCGTTCGGATGAGATCGAGAATAAGTTCCGAACGGAAAACACGTTCCGCTTACCATTCATTCAATTGAATGTCGGAGGAAACATCGAATACGCCCAATACACGAATGACACCTATCAAAAGCAATTTACCTCTATCCCCCGTACCATCGTATATCAAACAGACCTTGGCATATGGAAGTGGGGTATCTATGCCACGGCTATTTATGAGAGTTATAACGAGCGGTTTACCGCCTCTTTAGGTGTTCGTGCGGACGCAAACAATTATTCCTCGGATATGAATAATTTGTTAGATCAGTTATCTCCTCGCCTATCCTTATCCTACCGCTTGTCCGATCCGCTTTATATAAACGCGAATATCGGACGCTACTACGAGCTTCCTCCTTATACGACATTGGGATTCAAGGATAATGAAGGTAATTATGTAAACCGGACAAATCATTTAAGCTATATCCGAAGCGACCAAGCCGGATTAGGCTTGGAATACCGTCCTACCTCATACTTGAAATTCACGGCCGAAGGATTCTATAAACATTATGATCGTTATCCGATGTCCATACTCGACAGTATCCCACTCGCGTCGAAAGGTACAGACTATGGTGTCTTGGGAAATGAGGCCGTATCGTCTACCGCTACAGGGCGAGCTTATGGACTTGAGATCATGGGACGTTGGTATAATTATAAAGGGCTTACTTTCATCGCATCCTACACTTTGGTAAGAAGCGAATTCAAGGATGGGAGAAATATGGACACTTATCTTCCCTCGGCTTGGGACAATAAGCATCTGTTCACGTTTAGCGGGACTTATTCTTTACCCAAGAACTGGGACGTAGGCGCCAAGTTCCGGGTAGTAGGAGGCGCTCCCTATACGCCTTACGATGTAGAAAAGAGTAGTTATGTAGAAGCTTGGGACGCTAATAACGGGCTATACTATGATTACAGCCGGTTTAACAGCGAACGGCTCAAGCCATTCACGCAGTTAGATATCCGTATCGATAAAACATTTTACTTCAAAAAGATCATGCTTGGAGCCTACATCGACATCCAAAACATATTGAATTCCAAATACAAAGAGCAAGACGTATATATCAAAACGGGTAAAATTATCAACCCGGAAGCTCCCATATATGAACAACGGTACGAATTAAGACCGATAGAACGTCTTACAGGAACGCTTCTCCCAAGTATCGGAGTGATGATCGAGTTATAGATTTTAGGCGTAATAGATTCTTTTTATTTTGAATTTCAGCAATTAATCATAAATCTTTTCTATTTTTGTGGACTGTATGAACAAAAAATAGTACTTTAATCGCAAATAAGCACATGAATAGGTAGGTAAAGAATGACATTATTAAAATACTACATACGATTCGTACTCTTTATCGTGTTAAGTCTGGTCTTTTCTTTCCACTTATACGCTACAGATAATGCAGGCCCTATTTTAATCATTAGCTCCTACAATCCCGATACACGTAATACGACCGCCAATATTTCCGAGTTTATGGAGGAATATAAGCGGGGAGGTGGTATCTCGCCGGTGGTTATCGAGAACATGAACTGTAAGAGCCTCCCGGAAGCCCCCTTATGGGACGGTAAGATGAGAGGTATATTGGATAAATATAAGGAAAATAACACTCCTCAGCTTATCATAATCTTAGGTCAAGAGGCGTGGGCTTCTTATATCTCCCAAGAATACAAGCCTGATATACCGGTTTTATGCGGTATGATCAGTAAGAATGCGATCTTATTACCCGACTCGGATTTAAATGTCGCCGAATGGGAACCGAAATACATCGATATCCAAGAGTACGTAGATAAAGGTTTACACCTTGGCGGGTTCTTGTATTCTTATGACGTAAAAGAAAATATCCGGTTAATACGTAAGCTATATCCCCAAACTCAAAATATAGCATTAATCACCGATAATACCTACGGTGGTTTAGCTATGCAGACCTTGGTAAAAAAGGAAATGGAAAATATCAAGGATCTGAACTTGATATTACTGGATGGAAGAAAGAATAATATCTACACCATCGTTGAGCAAATCAAGAACCTGCCGGATCAGACCGTGATATTGATTGGTACATGGCGTGTAGACGTGAACGACGGGTATTATGTTGGAAATGCCACGTATACCATGATGACCGCCAATCCCAGAATCCCGACATTCACATTGGCATCCGTCGGCATAGGGCACTGGGCCATCGGAGGTTTCAGTCCCAAATACAGGCCTATAGGTTCCGATTTGGCGAAAGAGGCTTTAAGTATATTGGAGAAGAAAATCGCCCCTAAAGATATCCATCCACAAATCATTCCCAATGGATATATGTTCGACGCTTCAAAGATCAAGGCTTTTGATATCAGCAGATTGTCATTGCCCCACGACGCTACTATTATCAACGAGGACCCGAGCCTATTCTCCAAATACAGGTTCGAGATCTTGCTAAGCGTAATCACCGTATTGTTTATTTTCCTGATTATGATATTAATCTTCTTTATCCGGACCAATAAACTGAAAGATAAGTTATTGGATCTACAGAAGGATAATATACTAATCATGAATAATATCCAAGCTTCCATCTATTTCATCAAGCCGGATTATACCGTAAAATGGAGAAACGAGGTAGAGTTCCATGACTGTATCCCTGAATTCGGTCCAGCTAATTGCTTCTTGGTCAAGAACGGAGTAAAGCCTTATTGTACCAGTTGCACGGTCGCAAAGGCCATGGAAACCAAAAAGCAGGTCGATATCACGAATGAGTTCGGCGATGGAAAGTATCTTCATATTTTGGCGAACCCTGTATTAGACGAGCACGACAACCTTATCGGGGTTATTTTCAAGAAAGAAGATGTGACAAAACAAAAACAGGCGGAGAACGAACTGAGGAAAGCGAAAGAGAAAGCGGAAGAGTCCGATCGTTTGAAATCTGCGTTCTTGGCGAATATGAGTCATGAGATTCGAACGCCATTGAATGCGATCGTCGGTTTCTCCGGATTATTGGCCGTAACCGAGAATATGGAGGATAAAGAGGAATATATCAATATCATTAATAGCAACAACGACCTGCTATTGCAATTGATCAATGATATTCTCGATCTAGCCAAGATAGAGGCGGGTACGCTAGAATTCGTGGATTCAGACGTAGATGTCAATCAACTATTCTCCGATATCGAGCAGTCTTCCCGTTTGAAGGCGCAAGATGGTGTGCAGGTATGCTTTGTCGAGAAGATCCCGAATTGTATCTTACGCACCGACCGTAACCGGGTCTCCCAAGTCATTACGAACTTTATCAACAATGCCATCAAGTTCACGACTCAAGGTAGCATCCTGTTTGGCTACCGCCATAGAGATGATGAGTTGTATTTCTATGTAAAAGATACAGGATGCGGTATCGCCAAGGATAAGATCGGTCAAGTTTTCACCCGTTTCGTTAAGTTAAATAGCTTTGTGCAAGGAACGGGGCTGGGATTATCGATTTGCCAGATGATTATCAAGCGTCTGGGTGGAGATATAGGGGTGGAATCAGAGCAAGGAAAAGGTTCTACATTCTGGTTTACGTTGCCCTATTCGATACTAGAGATGCAGGAAGTCCCGCATGAGAAACCAAAAACCGAGAATGTACAGAAGAGCCAGTCATCCAAATCGGCAACCCTATTAATAGCGGAAGATAACGAAAGCAACTATACTTTATTCCAAGCCATGTTGAAAGATTATAACCTTATACACGCATGGAACGGGGAACAAGCGATCGATTTATTCAATAAATATCAACCGGACTTAATCCTAATGGACCTAAAAATGCCGATCGTAGACGGCTATGAGGCTACACGGGTAATTCGGGAAAAGAGCCAGTCCATCCCTATCATCGCCGTAACGGCTTTCGCTTTCGCGGAGGATGAGGAACGGGTAAAACAAAGTGGATTCTCCTCTTACATCGCTAAACCGATCAAGCCGGATAAGCTAATCGCATGTATTAATACTTATTTATAGAATCCGTTTGGTAACAATCGGAAAACGCAAGACGAAAGAGGAACCCTTCTCTACTTGAGAGTCGAGACTAATACTTCCTCCATGACGGTTCATGATCTGCCGGCAAAGACTTAATCCGATACCGGAACCTTTAGATTTAGTCGTGAAGAAAGGTACGAAGACCTTGTCGATCGCCTCGGGAACAATTCCGCTACCATTATCAATCACCGAAATAATAACCATGCCGGCTTTTTGGACAGCCTCCACGACTATTTGAGGAGATAAGGACTCTTCACAAGCCTCTATCGCATTTTTCAATAGATTAATTAATACTTGTTCCACCATGATCCGATCCGCATATAAATTTAAATCTTCCGGTTTTACACGAAAGAAGAGGATGTCGGACTTCTCCGGAAATAGAAGCCGGATATCGTCAAAGAGAGCCGAAACCGAGAAGTTTCGTAAAGTAGGTAAAGGCAGACGGGTTAATTGCCGATAATTCTCGACAAAATCCAATAGCCCCTTACTTCTCCGGTGGATCGTTTGCATGGCTTGTACCATGATAGCGTAGTCTCTCTCATTCATGCCATTTATCGTCGCACGCTCGGCTACCGTCTCTGATAAAGAGATTACCGGAGCGATCGAGTTCATGATCTCATGCGTCAATACCCGGATAAGTTTCTGCCATGCCTCGGTTTCCGCCTCAGCGACCACCGAATTATACAATCGACTCCGTAAAGCTTCCAAGGCAGCGTTCATAGAAGAGGCCAAAGCCTTTTCGTCTTCCGTCATTGAATCGGAAGGATAAAACAGGCTCAGATCCCCGTAATGAATACTCTCTATCAAGTATTCCATCCGCTTAACAGTCTTTTGCTGATCCTTATATAAGAAAACCGAAAGCGCAAGAATACAAAATCCGAACAGCGCGGGAATAAACAAAAACCCTTTCAGCATTAAGAATGAGGCAGTAAAAGACAAGACCACGATCCCCAAAATACGAGCGAACAACAAGTAACGTATCATAAGCCAAATTTCTCCAATTTACGATACAAGGTAAAGCGGGTAATCCCTAGAAGCTCGGCGGCACGAGTGATATTCCCCTCGGCACGACGTAAGGCACGTTCGATCGCTTCTTTCTCCAATACCGTCAAATTTAACTCATCGGATGGTTCCTTATCCCTAAGCGGGACAGAACGCAGAATAAAGTCTTCCGGCCTTAGCCAATTACTTTCAGACAAGATAACCGCCCGTTCAATCGCATGTTGCAGTTCACGTACATTACCGGGCCAAGCATAATTATGTAGCTTATTCTTCCCATCCCTGTTAATGCCCTTCAAGTCTTTCTTATATTTACGGGCATACTTCGACAAGAAATGTTCAGCCAATAAGATCACGTCATTTCCTCGTTCCCTCAAGGGAGGAATATGTAACTCGATCGTATTAATACGATATAAAAGATCTTGCCGGAAAGTACCTTCTGCCACAAGATGATGGATATTCACGTTCGTTGCGCAGATCAACCGGATATCAATCGGTATGGGTTGCGTTGCTCCCAAGCGGGTTATCTGTCGTTTTTCCAAAGCGGTCAACAGTTTCGCTTGCATGGAAAGGCTTAAGTTCCCGATCTCATCCAAGAACAAGGTACCACCGGAAGCTACCTCCATTCGTCCCGGCTTTTCCTTACGGGCATCCGTAAAAGCCCCTTTCTCATAGCCGAATAATTCACTCTCGAAAAGTTGTTCCGGAATAGAGCCCACATCGATCCCGACGAAAAGATTCCCCGAACGCGGAGATTGATGATATAAGGCGCGGGCAACTAAATCTTTACCGGTTCCATTCTCCCCCAAGATTAATATATTGGCATCCGTATTCTTTAATTTATCGACCGTAGCGAAAATAGCCTGCATCGGTTCGCTTTCACCGATGATCTCGAAGCCAGCATCCTCGGGTGAACTAAGAATCTCAACTTGTTTCTTTAAATTTCGCACTTCCGCCCTACTCTCCCGAAGTTCCAATGCTGAAGAGAGTGTAGCGAGTAATTTCTCCTTTTCCCAAGGTTTCGGGATAAAGTCGGTAGCTCCTGCCTTAATCGCCCGCACGGCCTTATCCGTATCCGAATAGGCAGTCATAAAAAGAACCACCACGTCCGGGTCTATCTTCTTTATCTTCTCCAGCCAATAGAAACCCTCCTGACCACTAATAGCATCCCGTTTGAAGTTCATATCCAACAAGATAATATCCGGGATAAAAGTCCGCATGAAATGATCGATGCGCTCCGGTTGCGTAGCCACTCTTATTTGTTCCATATAGGGCTCCAGTAATAAGTTAAGGGCAAAAAGGATGTCCTCATTATCATCTATAATTAATAGTTTTCCCTTTTTCATAAGCGCTGAACTAGTTTGTGATGCCTCAAAGGTAGGTATTAAATCAATGGAAGAAGCGTGCGTAATCGAACGATTATCGTGCACAGATGAACTGTTAAATTAATAGTCCGCAAAGAGGGTTAAGATTAAGTAAACGGTAAGACTATTTAAGCGAAAGAAAAAACGAGGAGAAAGAAGGAAGACTATCTTTGAACACAATTAACAATTCAGGCATTCATGAGACCACTATTGATTGGATTTTTCGTCTGTATAAATATACACTTAGGCTATGCGCAATGGACTGAGCAAGATTCGATCTGGCTAAAGGATGTATTAGCAGGCAAAGATTCCATCAAATTGAACCCTGAATTCCAAAAAGCAATCCAAAGCGGTTCTTTCCTCAACCCGGAACCGGGAAAACCGATGGGGAAACCTCAACTGGCCGCTCCCAGCAATATCCCTATCACCAAAGATTTCTCAGAATATATCCAACAAGACGATACGACACACCGAAAAGTAGCATTGAAGGATTTACCGCCATCGGTATTCTGGCGACATAATCCACCGTATAAAAAGATACTGCCTGTCTATCAATCTATCTTAGATGAATTGAAAAGGACTCCGTCCAGTGGTCGTACCTCACTAGCTACCTTCGATTTAGGAAGGATGACCAGCCGGAAAACATATGTCCATAAACGCAACGCAAAACGCAACGGAACTTGGCAAAACTACGGCAACCTCCCTACCCCGGATGTCATCTCTAAAAGGAAGAAATTCGAAAGACAACAGGCAGAGGCCGCAAAAAAGGACTCCTCATTGATGATCCAACCACCAATCGATTAGCTTACGGGCCAAGCTCAACTTACGGGGGATCTCCGGTAGGTTATCTTTGGTATAGAAGGCACCAGAACTTAGTTCCTCATCCTGCAACTTAATTTCCCCACTTACATAATCCGCTACAAAGCCTACCATCAAGCCACTCGGATAAGGCCAGGGTTGGTTTCCGAAATAAGTGATATTATCGACCTCTAAACCCGTTTCCTCACGGACCTCCCGACGCACACACTCTTCCAAGGTCTCGCCAACTTCTAAGAATCCGGCCACTAATCCATGGAAAGTTCCCCGGAAATTACGGGCATGTACCAAAAGAATCGAATCCTCCTTACGGATCAAGACGATCATCGCCGCTGAAATTGTCGGATAAATCTCATGTTTGCAAGAAGGACATTGCTTCATGATCGACGTAGTCTGTACGGTAGGAGTACCACATACCGGGCAGAAACGGCTATGGCTATCCCAATAAAGCAATTGAAAAGCCTTACCCGCCTTCTCGTAACACGCTCTCGAGATATAATCCCAAGAGGCACGCAACCCCATATGTACGTAACGGTCATTCCCCTCCACCGGAGTATCCAATTCTGCCGTACGTGCGGGAAGTCCATCCCGGTAATCAACCTCTAGCGTATGAGAAACCGGAACTGGGGGATTCTCGCCATAAGGGATGGTATACGTATCATTCTCTTTCTGAAGCAACAGTTGGTCTTTATAAAAAAGGAACCAATAACAGAGTCTATTTGAAGTTTCCATGCTGATATTTCCGAATTATCTTTCTGTATTTAAAACATCCGCGAACTTACGAATTAAAATCAAATAACGTGCGAAAGCGAACGTGCACCGTGCGAAGGCACACACAATCGTTTCTAAGCATTTTTCTATTATCTTATGATTAGCAGAACGTTACATCGATGGCACATTATTTGCATCTTTTCTAAAAAATGAATATATTTAAAACCTGTTACAATGAAACTAATGATTCGAAACTTACTTTATCTATTCAAGCGGTTTAAGACCGCCGTCGTGTTAAACCTCTTCGGCTTGACAATCGCTTTCGCCGCCTTCCTCCTGATAGTAATGCAGGTGGATTACGAGATGAATTACGATGCCATGCACAGTAAATCGGGCCGAACCTTCCGGCTAGAGGCAAATCACGGAGAATTCGAGCATAACGCCATCCATTGCCTAATGTTTAGCGATGCTTTTGTTAACTCATCCGCTCATATCACGGATTACTCCTACCGTTATCCATTCTACGGAGGAGAACGGTATTGCCAAATCGACGAGGTAGACGATCAAGGAGAAGCGAAAGTCTTTAAGGAAAACTTCCAGCTTTGTCTACCCAATATCTCAGATGTCTTTGATTTCCACATGAAAGAAGGTTCCGTCGAATGCCTATCCATTCCCGGCTCCGTACTCATTCCGGAGAGTGTCGCCAAAAGGCTGTTCGACAAACAATCCGCTATCGGTAAACGTATCCGGATGTCCGGCAGTAGTGGCTGGCAACCTGTAAGTACCACGATACTTACTATTGGGGGTGTCTATAAGGATTTCCCGGGAAATACTACGGTACAAAACCGTATTTACGTCCCGATGGACCAACTGGATCTATTAAAAAGTTCTTGGCAAATGTATGCCAACGAAATATACGTCACGCTAGACGATCCCCTAAATAAAGAGGAGGTATTGGATCATTTCAACAAGACTTTCGATTTCGCTAAAAGCCAAATGGGTTCAGCGCAAGAGATCGCATTACGTCTAACCCCCTTAAAGGAAGTTTATTACACGCATGATACAACTTTCGACTTTAATCCGAAAGGTCACCGGGAGACAAATTATGTGTTACTGGGTATCGCTTTCCTCATCTTATTCATCGCCGGAATCAATTTTACCAATCTCACAACCTCGTTGATTCCCCTACGATTGAAAACGATCAATACGCACCGGGTATTAGGATGCTCCATCTATAAGTTACAAGCCATCTCACTGATTGAATCGATCGTGATCTGCTTGATATCCTACATTCTCGCCTTATTCATCGTAAACGATTTGTCTTACACACCGATCGTTAATTGGGTAGATGCGGATATACGTCTTAGTCAATACAAAGGCCTGATCCTTCTCACTGCACTGATCGCTATCTTGACGGGTTGCTTGGCGGGACTTTATCCAGCTATACGAAGTACCTCCTATGCGCCAGCCTTGGTACTAAAGGGCTCTTTCGGTCTTAGTCCCAAAGGGAAAAAAGTACGTGTCGCCCTGATCGGTTTCCAATACACGGTATCGATCGCCTTGATTATTGTCACCTTATTCATGGGACTTCAGAACCATTTCATGACCTCTAGCGAGCAACTAGGATTCAATAAAGACCAAGTAGCCATCGTGAACCTGACACCGGAGATCTACGCCAAGCATAAGCCCCAATATATCCAGAAACTTAAAGATTATCCGGGAATAGAGGATGTGGCCTTCTCCGTCTACGAATTATCGAAAGAAGATGACATGATCGATCTCGAATATGCCCGTCATGAAGATAAGGATGTATTCTTCAAGGTATTCTATGCCTCCGAGAATTTCCTTTCCGTCATGGATATCCAAGTAGAGGAAGGAAGGGATTTTACACGGGAGGATTTAAACAAGGCACAAAGTGATTATATCATCAATCCGGCGGCAGAGCGGGATTTCCACTTACATCCCGGAGATCGTTTCAATGATCGTACGGTTCTAGGAGTCAGCAAGGATTTTCGGTTTAACTCTTGCCGGATCGCAAGTTCGCCTTTCGTATTCGCATTGAATAACGATATACCCAATCCTAAATTGGTATCCTATATCCGCTTCAATTCGAAAACGAATTTACAGGAAGCTGTCGCCCACGTCCGGGAAACATTGAAAGAGATCGATCCGACTTTCCCTTTCGAGATCTCTTTCTACAACACCATCTTAAACAATTTATATCAGAAAGAACAAACACTGGGTAAACTAATCTCCCTATTCGGAATAATGGCGATCTTGATCTCTATCGTAGGTGTATTCGGACTCGTGCTATTTGAGACGCAATACCGCCGGAAAGAGATCGGTATCCGCAAGATCAACGGAGCGACTACCGGACAGATTCTTTTGATGTTCAACAAGACTTATATCCGGATCGTCTCCGTTTGCTTCATCATCTCGATCCCAATAGCATGGATGGGAACACAACAGTGGCTAGAGAATTTCGCTTATAAAACACCACTCCATCTTTGGGTCTTCATCGTAGCTTTCCTAATCATTCTCTCGGTTACGATCGGTACCGTTACTTTCCGGAACTGGCAAGCGGCGAATGAGAATCCTGTGAACTCGGTGAAGTCTGAATAAACTCACTCGGAGTGATCCCGTAAATTTCTTTAAAGCAACGGGTAAAATAGTTCGGATCGGAGAAGCCGACCTGAGCAGCTACCTCCCCGATCGAATAAGCGTGCTGCCCCAATAACTCGGCGGCACGCTTTATACGTATATTACGGGTGAATGAGGAAGCGGAGCAACCAGTAGTAGACTTTAATTTCCTAAATAAGCTGGCACGGCTCATCGCCATCTCGGAACAGAAAAGCTCTACATCAAACTCCGGGTCCTGCAAATGGGCCAGAACGACCCTTGTCACTTTCGAAACAAATTCCTTATCCGGATCGGCGATGGTTTGCTCCGGAGTACGCAAGTCGAACCGATCCCTGAAATATAACTTTAGTTGCTCACTACGTTTGAGCAGATTCTTGATCTTCGCTTTTAGGACAGCAAGACTGAACGGTTTAGGCAGATAATCATCCGCTCCGGCTCCATACCCTTCCAATTGTTGACGTTCTTCCGCTAAAGCAGTCAATAGGATAACCGGTATATGGGCCGTCCGTTCATCCGTTTTCAAAGCCTCGCAACATTCAATCCCATTCATGACCGGCATCATTACATCCGAGACAATCACGTCCGGTAGGATCTCCATGGCTTTCTCCAAGCCGACCTTTCCGTTTTTCGCTATCACGACCCGGTAATCCGTTTGAAAAGCATTCATCAAATAACGACATAGATCCTCATTATCCTCTACAAACAAAAGCGTTTGTCGTAGATTCTCCGGGACCGGGTTTGTTCCTTCCAATGGAACTAATTCCCGCAAAGATGCCTCTTCCATTTTAGGTTCCGAATACTCCAACCACTCCTCAGGATAAGCCTCTTCCGATATAGGCAAGGCAACCGTAAAAACAGAACCTTTCCCCAATTCACTCTCACATTGAATGGTTGCCTTATGTAACTCCAATAGCTCTTTTGTGTACGCAAGGCCGATCCCCGAACTCTCCGAGCGGCGAAACGCTATCGATTCCCCCTTATAATATTGATCAAAAATATACGGTAACGATTCGGGGGGAATGCCGATTCCACTATCCGTAATTCGTAAAGTCATGACCGCATCGGATGAGCTTTGCTCCAATAAAGCGGAAAAGCTTACCGAACCACCATCCGGCGTATACTTAAATGCGTTCGACAGTAAATTATATAGAACCTGCTCTAGGATATTCTTGTCAAAATAAGCGATTGAGATATCTGGGGCAATCGAATACGTAAACACGATTTTATAGGAATCGGCCAAAGGAATAAAGGTTTCCGAAATCTCCTTTAAGAATCGACTGAGATTCGCACAAACAATATGCGGGGAAGGAACTCCCCGGGTCAATACCGATAAATCCAGTAATTCATTGACATGCCGAATCAAGCGATTGGTATTCCGGGAGATCGTACGCAAAGTTTCTTTATCTCCACAAGATTCTTCTGAACCGGAATGCCGTTCCAGATCCTCCGTCAATCCCTTGATTATCGTCAGCGGGGTACGAAGCTCATGAGAGACATTCATAAAGAAACGAGTTTTCAACGCATCTTTTTCCTCCAGTTCTTGCTTGGCCTGTTTCAACAGCCGTGTACGTTCTTGTATCTTACGCTCCAACTCGGCTTGGCGAAGCTGATACCAGCGCACCCGGCTCTTATAGGCGATATACAACAGTACGCATACAACCACGAATACCAGCAAAATAAACCACCACGTCCGCCACCAAGGAGGAAAGATCCTGACAGGTTCGGTAATGGGAGCGCTCCAATAGGAACCATTGCCGGAAGTTTCCACCCGAAACACATAGTTTCCCGGTGGTAGGCGGTTATATATAGCCGTACGATCGCTGGCGTCCACCTCCCGCCAATCCGTATCATATCCATCCAGACGATACCGGTATCGGATACTACGGGGATGAGAATAATCGAACGCGATAAAACCCACCTGTAAACCTTGCTTCTCACGTGAGTCTCCGATCGTGAGGTTCGTGATTCGCAAAGACTCAGGTATTTTTCTCAAACCGTCCGTTAACTGAACGGGATCAAAAGAAACGATCCCCTCATTACTGCCAAATACAAGTTCACCCGATTTGCGCTTACAGCAAGCGCCACCCATAAACTCATTCGATAATAAACCGTTTGCCGTCGTATAATTAACGATATGCCGGTTTTGTATATCCAAGCGACTCAGCCCTTTATTCGTGCTGACAAACAGGATGCCCGGCTCACCTTCACGGATTCCTCGTACGATATTTCCCGATAAGCCATCCTGTACCGTGAAATGATCAAATCGCCCGGTTCGCTTGTCGTATTGATCCAACCCCGCATTCGTACCGATCCACAAATAACCGGAAGAGTCCACAAACAGACAATGAATATGATTCGACGCAAGGGGATTCATCTCACCCGGTATATATCGATACGTGATAAGTGCTCTCGTCTTCGTATCCCACACCCGAAGCCGCCCCTCATCCGCTCCTCCCCAAAACCAAGATTCTTCGCTCACGCATAAGTTACATAACTCCGACAACGAGTTGATCGGATAATCATAAGAGACTTGGTAATCCGGTATAAAAGGGCGGATTCGGAAATCATCCAGATTCAACCGGTCCGGGTTGGCGTCTTGATAACTGATCCATAGGTTCCGCTCCGAATCCTCACGGATAGAACCTATAATCTTTCCGGATAAAGAGGACGGACTTTTTCGGGGTGAGAAGGTAAAACGCATATCTACCCGGGAAGTCTTATGGTTAATCCGATCTAATCCCCTAGAGGTCGCAACCCAAAGATTCAGGTCCGAATCCTCATAAACGGCTAGGATATGAAGAGAAGACAGATTCTCTTTTTCCGTGTATCCCAAGGTATATCGAAACAAGGAAGGTGTTAAATCCGCATGGCTCACCCCATACGTGGAATGCCCCGCCCACAGATGATCCGAGTCATCCAGAAACAAACAGGTAATCTGGTTACTGCTGATAGAATGTGCGTCTTCCGGCACGTTCCTCAACTGTCCCATTTTCCTCTCCTTCGGAGAATAATAAAAAAGACCTTGATTGAAACGGCTATCATCAAACCAGACCGTTCCGTCCTTACTCTCGAAGATGGATCGCACTTGGCATTCTCCCGTAGGTTCCAGATCCTCCGGCCGGTCAAAGAAATGCTCACATCGCAAGGCAAGCCGGTTCATCCGGCTAATCAAGCTTACCCCCTTATTATGTCCGATCCAGAAATCACCATCACCGGTCTCCAAGAATTGATATACCCGAGTATCCTCACGACCGACAGATTGGAAGATCTCTCGCTCTCCCATATCAAGCGAACGAAAAGCCCCTTCACGTCCCGTACCTAACCACATATAATCAAACCGGTCGATATAGATCGCGTTAACGCCATTCAAATTGCCGGCATTGATATCCTCCCGGTCATTTGTCCGTATCGTATAATCTTGAAAGTGGTTTGTTTCTTTGTCATACAAACTAAAACCAGCTAAAGTCCCTACCCAAAACGAATGATCCGGCGCCGAATACAAACAATTCACAGGAGACGACGAGACTACCGAACCCGCCGGCGAAAGGCGTACCAATTTCTTCTCTTTAGCATCATACTCCAACATCCCGTTCTCCGTACCTATAAAGATATGTCCCGGAACGGAGGCCGAGAAACAAGTAGGACTACCATACACACGTAACTGTTGTCGAAGCCATTCTTTCGTGAAATTCAAAAATGTATCCGAACCTCTGTCATAACGGCTAATCCCACCCGAGGAAAAAAAGATCCAGATACCTCCATCTGAATCCTCGAATAATTTATCGATAGAACTGCTTTGTATACTTTCCGGACAATCCGGTACGGGCAAGAATACTTTAAACGTATATCCATCGTAGCGGTTCAAGCCTTCAGTCGTCCCGACCCAGACATACCCGGTACGATCCTTCAAAATAGAGGTCACCGAGGAAGAAGAAAGCCCGCTATCCATTGTTATCCGGTCAAAAATAACGTTGGTAGCTTGCGTTCTCGTTACCATAAGTACAAACAGCAGTAAAAGGTATATTCTCATCCATTCATCCGATTAATGCCCCAAATATAAAGATTAAGTGGGTGAAAATCACAGAAAACAGAAAGATTGAACGATTTGTACGGTATTATGAAACATATGTCCGGCCCGCTCCCTCCCTATTTCCCTAGCTTTGCGGTATCAATTCTAAAACGAATGTAAAATATGAGAAAACTTTTTCTATCGCTAGTATTCCTTAGCGTGCTACTATCTATCCATGCGAATCCGGGTATTAAAGGAATCGTAATCGATCAAACCACCCGTAAGGCATTAGACTACGCTCACGTTGTATTATATGATGGAGATCATATCGTCGAAGAAGCTATGACTGAAGCGAACGGTTCTTTTCTAATCCAGCCCGTAAAACCGGGAACGTATTCGATCCGTATCCATTTTCTGGGATATGATGTTTATATGGGAGAGGAGTTTATCCTTACAGAGCAGATCAAGGATCTGGGTATTATCCCGATGCAAATGCTTGAGGTAGGCTTACAGGAAGTGGAGGTCGTAGCCAACAAGAAACAAGTCATCTATAAACTGGATAAAAAGATCATCGAGGCTTCTTCCAACCTGCTTTCCTCGGGAGGAACCGCTGTCGATATCCTAGAGAACACGCCTTCCATCCGGGTGAACGCCGAGGGAGAGGTTACCTTCCGGGGAAGTAGCGGATTCACGGTCTACGTAGATGGAAAGCCCAGTATATTTACCGGGACCCAAGCCTTGGAACAGATCCCGTCCGGACAAATCCAGAATATAGAGATCATCACCACCCCGTCCGCCCAACATGATACTGGGGGTGATGTCGGGATCATCAATGTCATTACCAAGAAGAACTTCGGGGAAGGGCTGAGCGGAGTAATCAACCTAAGCGGGAATACGGTATGGAGCCGGACCTTGGATTTCTTGTTGACCGGACAAAACAAGGCGTCTCAATGGCGTATAGGCGGTTATGTGGGAAACCGACTTCGTAAAAGTCATTTTACCCAAGAGAAAACGACGTTGGTAAACGATACGACAACGACTTCTTATTCCAATGGCCCCCGTGAAAGTAACGGCTACGCATATATTCTCAACGGAGGTTGGAGCTATACGCAAAAACAAACGACTTTTTCTATTAACGCGGAAGGCGGATATGCCGGACTCAAGCGAAAAGGAGATCTGGAATATACGGAAGAACGTTCCGCTAATGGCGAGCAATTCGAGAACGGAGAGTTCAAGAGCCTTGACGACTTTGATATCCATGAGACTTTCGGACTAGGGAATCTGGCCGTGGATCATAAGTTCAATGATAAGGGGCATAACCTTAGCGGTAGCTTCTTCTTGAAATATGGAGGCGACGCTCTGGAATATTTCCAAAGCGATCTGTTCGACAAAAACAACGTACGCCAGCAAGGTCATCGTGCGTGGGAGGCCGAACATCGTTGGACCGTCCGTGCGAAAGCCGATTATGTATTTCCATACAGCAAAACCGGACAAATCAAGGCGGGTTATCAATATTTCTCATACTCGGAAGACGGCGATTATAGTATGCAGTTTTGGAACCCGGATACCAAAGAGTTCTTCTGGCGTGACGATATTTACAACACGTTCTATTTCCAACAAGGGATCAACTCCCTTTATGCGATCGTTGGGGATAGCTACCGGTCTTTTGATTTTCAAGTAGGATTACGGGGAGAACATACGCATCAAGTATTACGTAGCTCCAAAGATTGGGCGAACCGCCTACAAAGGCGTTTTGAGTTGTTCCCATCCGCCCATATCGGTTATAACCTCACACAAAATCAGAAGCTTCTATTCGCTTACAGCCGTCGTACGACCCGACCAGAGCTTTATTTCATGGAGCCATACATCACTTACAAGGATTACTATACAGCCGAGATCGGTAACCCGGATATACGCCCAGAGTACATTCATTCTTTCGAGTTGAATTATTCCTTGACTTCCGGCGACAATGCCTTGTCTGCCTCCCTATTCCACCGAACCCGCAAAGACAAGATCGAACGATTACGGGTTCCTTACCAAGCCGGGGTTACCTTGGATTCCATGGCGAACGTGGGACATGATTATTCCACCGGAATAGAACTATCGGGCAGTTTGCAGGCCACCAGTTGGTGGAATACGCAAATAAACGGTAGCCTTTATCACTACCGGGTAGAGAACGAGTATAAGACGGACGGGAAGAATGAGACCAGTACCAATTACGAGATCGCATGGAACAACGCTTTCACGGCCGGGAAATACACAAGGATACAGCTTGACGGCAATTTCGTAGGCCCTTCCGTAACCACCCAAGGAAGAACCCAGTCGTTCTGGTTTGTCAACCTAGCGATACGGCAACAATTCTTCAAACGGAAGTTGACGGCCACCCTCTCTTTCCGGGATGTCTTCAATACGGCCCGTTATGTCAATACGATCACTTCCTCGAACTTGATTTCCAAAACACGAATCCGGCCCGATTACCCGTTGATAGGCTTGACCCTTAGCTATACGTTCAACCAGTTCAAGCTAAAGAATGGCTTATCCAACAATTCAAAGGATTTATTCGAGGGGACGAATCATTAATACCGAATTACCCTACTTTCAAAGTAAGCTAGCTTCGTTGGCAAAGTAAGCTAATTAAAATGCCCAAGTAAGTTAACTTACTTTGCCAACGAGATAAACGTAGTGGTCCTTATATCTTGTTTACCGAGGATAGAATACATCATTGGGTAACTGTAACTTTTTTGAATCCAACTTTGTTACTTTCCAATTTTAAGTTACTTTTGTGAACACTTAGTTAAAAATGAGGTATATTCAATGATTAACAGCATATTACTGACTAATTTCACGGGCTTTGCAAACAATCGTTTCGATTTCACCGAAGGAGTAAATGTCCTCATCGGCAAGAATGGTACCGGCAAGACACACGTGCTTAAATGCTTGGCTGCCACCTTGCAGGCACGTCACGACTTCCTCGGCAAGAACTCTGCTTCCAAAGAGCAGTTTGAGTATATCTTGGCGGAAGATATGATCTATTATTTCAAGCCGGACATCATCGGCAATTTGGTCAGCAAAGGACTACCTTCCGGTAGGGCGAACATTGCGGTTACGATAGATAGCAAGGTATTGCAATATAGCTTTTCCTCTGCAGCCAAGACGACTGTGAAATTGGAAACGGACGAGAAGTGGAACGACCGTCATTTCATCTACATCCCTCCTCGTGAAATGTTCTCTTTGTTCGAGGGTTTTATCGGTTTGAGCAGTAAGCGTGAGATTTCATTCGACCAGACCTACATCAATCTAGCACACGCATTGGCTCTCCCCGTATTGCGTGAGTCTGAAGATAATCCGTTGAGACCGGCTGTTGAGTTGTTGGAACGGGAATTGCAGTTCAAGGTACTGCAGATGAACGGACGTTTCTATATACAGACGGAAAGTGGTAATATGGAAGCGCATTTGGTGGCAGAAGGTCTTCGCAAGTTGGCCTCTATCTTATACCTCATACTGAATGGGGAAATTAATGCGAACACCATTCTGTTCTGGGATGAGCCGGAAGCCAATTTGAACCCGGCTCTTATCAAAGTGGTGTCGAAGTTCATCCTTGTGCTTCAGGAATGTGGTTTGCAGATTTTCATCGCTACACACGATTATTTGCTTACACATACGCTTTCTCTTTATTCCGAGTATAAAGAACACACCGGTGTATCTGTCAAATTCTTTGGGCTGAAAAAAGAAGGCAAGGGAATCATTGTAGAGGAAAGCGAAACCTTGGCAGGCATACAGAGCAATCCGATTCTGGAGGAATATGCAGCCTTTTACGACTTGGAACAACAATTCATCAGCAAATATGAGTAATTTTCAGGAAAGCGGCATAAACTTCAAGTTTCAATCTCCCAAATGGAACGTTGTCAAGTACGACGAACATTTGGCGCACAAAAAAGTAAGCAATGCCTTGCAGCCTACCAAAGCGGTGGACTTTTTAGGTATTCATGACAACAGACAGTTGTTTTTGGTAGAAGTAAAGAATTACAGAGGGCATACACACGATGCAGAGACTCAGGAAGTGCTTCAGGCAAAAGGCGAGGAATTAATGCGCAGGATTGCTGTCAAAGTTAGGGACACAATCGCCACGGTAACTAATTCTGCTCGTTTTTCGACCAATGATGAGGATTTTTTTACCCGGATTAATCAGTTGCTACTTGATAATCAGAAAAAGATAGTCATTATTGCCTGTATAGAACTAGACATTGCTGGTGAAAAAGAACACAAAGCCCGTATGAGTGTCTGGATGCAAAAATTAAAGCAAAAGTTGGCATGGTTACATGCGGCTAAAATTTCCATCAATCCGATTGAAAATATCTCTGCTGTCTTGCCGGATACGGAAATCTTGTTCGTGTAATCTCCCGGCAAACTTTAGTGACCTTTGTTGCCGGTCTTTTATTAGTCCGTCTTTTTCTCTTCTGTGGATTCCCCAAAAGTAAGCCCCGATCGAATAAACGACCGGGGCTAATTCTTTTCCCGCTTTCCTTCCTCACGGAAGTACTAAGGGATGAACTTTAATTTATTACTTTAGTATTAATATTAATCCATTCCCGCTTGTTCGCCCTCACGGGATACTTGGGCCGAGGCCCTCACGGGAACTTAATATCGTCATTATATTTTTATTTAACTAACCCGTTGGCGGAATTAATTTAAGTTGATAAATATGAGTAAAAAGTTGTACA